>NZ_DDOI01000080.1:33210-34477 GCF_002341575.1 Marinobacter sp. UBA2498
TGCCAAGATCGAGCCGGTCGGATAAGAACTCAGGGGCCAAGGGCGTTGCCGGGCCGGAATTTATTCCCGACGTAGGTTTGGAACCTGTTCAGATCATGGGCCCCTGCAGACCGTTACGGGCAAGATGCAGTGCGATGGCAGCCATCATGGCACCGAACCAAATCACGGACGCAGTGCTGGCACCTGCAAAAAAGCCACCAGGCTGCCACGAATCACATTGAAAAAGGCTACAACGGCCAACCCCGACGGGCCAGAAACTGTTGAATCATTTACATTAGGTTCAGTCAGGAAGATGTGCTGATGGATCTGGTGATTGAGGATCAGGACGTGGGCCTTCGCCGGAGTTTCGGGACCACTTCTTCGCAGACGGTATCAGCCTGGACTCGCTGAGCCGCGCACCCGCCATCGTTTACGGCCCAAACGACCAGTTACAGCATCGGTTCATGGACAGCTTTGGGTATCACGGCGGTTTTCGCTATCACCTGTGCCCGTCCTCGCAGGGATTTGTCCAGTTTGCACTGGCCGGAGTGGGTTACGGCATGATTGCAGAAAATCAGGCCCTGAGTGTTCCGCTGTATTGGCATTTCTGGCGACACAGCGGCCACACCATTCAGTTTCTGACAACCCGGCTTGAGCGATTTTTTAACAGAGCGTCGTAATACCCACCCCGGGCGATTGCGTCCAGCATTTCAGGCCAGTGCAATCATCGGAGTCACCGCAAGCCCGCCACCGATCAGCAGTACAAACAACATCAGTGCCAGAGCAAAAGGCTTGATCCCCAGGGCGCGAAGCTTCGACATGCGCGTTTCATAACCCAGCGCTGCCATAGCCATGGTAAGTGCGATCTGGCCCGTCAGCGTCAGGCTTTCGTGCAAGGCTTCCGGCAGCGTGACAACGCTGTTAAACAGCGCCACCGCCACAAAACCGAACGCGAACCAGGGAACGGTCAGTTTACCGACGGATTGGGTGCCATCCTGTCTGGTTGCGTGGCGATTGAGCCACCATCTGCCCACCAGCAGCAGGAACGGTACCAACAGCATCACGCGTACCAGCTTGACGACAACCGCGTTCGCCAGCGCCTCTGGGCCAATTGCATTGCCGGCCGCAACCACTTGAGCGACCTCGTGCACGGTGGCACCGATGTAAATGCCATACAGGCCCTGATCCCAGCCGATCATCGAAAACAACACGGGCTCCACCACCATGGCCAGGCTACCGAACAATACAACCGTTGCCACTGCCATGGACGTAGTGGCAGGCCGCGCCC
>NZ_DDOI01000080.1:34593-35945 GCF_002341575.1 Marinobacter sp. UBA2498
CGCCCGAATCGTGGCTTCCGTTGCCAGAATGGCCGCCGCCCCGCATATGGCGCTTCCCGCACTGGTCAGCAGGGCAGTCTCCGGGTCCAGCTTGAACCAGCGGGTGCCCAGTTGGTAGCCAACAAACAAAACAGTGACAATGACCAACAGATCCAGAACCACAATGCGCGGCCCCAACGCAAAGACCTGCTGCATGGTGACGGAAAATCCGAACAGCACAATGCCTGTGCGCAACAGCCAGCGGGTCGAAAATTTCAGTCCGGCCTCAACGGATTGGCTTTTCCATGGCATGGGAAGATTCCCGACGATGACCCCCAGCACCAGAGCAAACACCAGCGGGCTGACGCGGTCGCCTGTCAGCGCGGTGAGCAAAAAACCACCGATGGTGAATAGAACACATAACCCAAGACCTTTGTACATAACGCTTTCCTTTATTATCTAATGGAATTACGTTATGCCTTAAATTGTTATCTGTAAAATGAATAAAAAAGGAGATATAAATCGAATATGTAGATTAGTGGTGTTTAATCCGCTGCTATTGTCTCGTGCGCCTTACCTTTTAACCTGTAGTTTGATAAGCTCCGCGCCCGCTGTCGGTGGGCAATTCCGACCCGTTTTCCCGCGTTTTACTCTCGTTGTCACCGCAAGTTGTGTTCGTAACCTGCCTTTTCGTTGATAAAGAGAACCCGCTGACACCCTTCCTGTTTTGACGAGTGCACTGGAAACTCAACTATGGTTAACAAACTCAAAGCCGACTGGCTTTCCAACATCCGAGGCGATTTACTGGCCGGCATCGTGGTTGCACTGGTTCTGGAGCGCTAAACAGCAACTTCTGGGGCTGGTTCAGCCTGGACATCAGGGCCGAGTTTTTGATCGAGACTTTCTGCGGGTCTGGGACACACGTTCTGCATTGAGTAACGGTTAAGGACTTTATGTTGCGACGGTTGGCCAGCAAGCAAGAAATCGCTAGCAGCTCGTGCCGGAATCCCTGCCGCGTTTTAATCAGACCCGCGAGAGCCTCGTTCGAACTCTTGAAGTAGCGCGTTGGGCCATCAAAGTTTCAGAGGTGTATTATCCAGACGCGTTAAGTGGTTCCTTGAGGACAAACGATGTGTCTTATGATGGAGCTATAAACGTCGTTGCACTTTCCACCGAGTGTCATTGAATGGGGTGGAGTCCGATCATAGCCGAGCAGACAAACCTTCTTGTCCTTAATGCCTCCATCGAAGCACTCCGCGCTGGCGAGCAGCGCCGAGGCTTTTCCGTCATTGCCGATGAGGTTCGAACCCCGGCCCAGCGCAATCAGAGATCTACTGAAGAATTGGCATTGACTGTAGTGGTCAACTAATCCC
>NZ_DDOI01000057.1:0-623 GCF_002341575.1 Marinobacter sp. UBA2498
CACGATGGGCCGGAATATGCACCAATCACGTACCCTTTCATCTGACCTCTGGGGCAAACGATGATCATGGATATCTTCAGTGTCATCTGGCCCGTAGTAATCCAGTCTGGAAACGCATGCAGGGCGGAGCTCAAGTGCTCGCAGTTTTTCAGGGGCCAGATGCTTATGTTTCACCCTCATGGTACCCAACCAAGGTTGAGACAGGTCGGGTTGTCCCAACATGGAATTATCTGGCTGTCCACGCGCAAGGGAGCGCTAGGATAATTGAGGATCCAAGCTGGTTAAAACATCATCTAGAGCAGCTAACAAACCAGCATGAGTCGCAAATGGTAGCTCCTTGGTCCGTGGATGATGCACCAACAGAATTCACTGAACGTCTGGTGCAGGCTATTGTCGGCGTAGAGATCAAAATTGAAGCTCTGACGGGCAAGCTGAAAGCAAGTCAGAATCAACCAGAGCGGAATCGGGCCGGTGTCAAAGATGGTCTCGAGACCGGAGAGGGAGCGCAGAACCGTGCAATGGCCAAGCTCATCAGCTAACCAGGGGCTGTTGTCGGACGGTTTTTCCGTCGCTTCGCTCCTACAAAACCGCCGCAAAGCCCAGCTACATGGACTCCCCCTGCG
>NZ_DDOI01000057.1:877-1484 GCF_002341575.1 Marinobacter sp. UBA2498
ATCGCTTGCCGTTGCAAGACTCGGCTGGCAGGCGTGTTCTGCCTGTCGTTGCTGCCCGTTATCAGCCCTCTGCAGGCTGTGTTTTAAACTCGGTTTGGTTCATCAACAGCGCCCAGATAATCCGGGCATTCTTGGCCGCCAGTGCCACGGCGGCTCGTTTGTAGCCGCGGCGTTCCACCAACCCTTTGGCCCACTCGCTGAGTTGATCGTTCTTGTCGGCGAGTTTGGCAATCACCGCCCGGGTACCATGAATTAATAGCGTTCGCAGGTACTTGTCCCCGCGCTTTGTGATTCTACCCAGCCGGGGCTTGCCTCCGGTCGAGTACTGCCTGGGCACCAGCCCAAGCCAGGCGGCAAAGTGTCTTCCGCTTTTGAACTGTCTGGGATCCGGCGCACTGGCCAATATCTCGGTGGCTGTTTGGGGGCCGATGCCCGGAATGGCCATCAACCGTTTGGCCTGTTCGTCGCGCCGGGCCATGGCTTCGATTTCCCGGTCATAGGCCAGGATCTCCTCATCGAGCAGGAGAATGCGCTGGTTGATGTTGTTGAGTAAACGCCGGGCCAGCATGGGTAAACCGTTTTCAGCATCTTCCAGGATTTCGGGAAT
>NZ_DDOI01000057.1:1756-3921 GCF_002341575.1 Marinobacter sp. UBA2498
CGTCGTTCTTGCTGCTCTTGCGGTACGGAGCGACAAAGCGGGGTGCAATGATCCGGGCATCGTGGCCGAGCTTGGTTAACTCCCGAGCCCAGTAATGGGCACCGGAACAGGCCTCCATGCCGATCAGGCACGGTGGCAGTTGTGCGAAGAACGCCAGCAGTTTAGGACGATTGAGCCGTTTGCGAACCACGACCTTGTCGTGTTGATCGGTGCCATGAATACTGAACACAGTTTTCGCCAGATCGATGCCGATGGGTGTAACATTCATGATGGCTTCTCCTGCTTTCGCTTGAAGACTTCGACACCTTCAATGTGGCACATCGATGCTGAGGGAGCAGGGGGAGTCCATATCATTCGTTAACAGGCAACCAGCAAAGGAGGTGCAAAATGCTATCCCGAGAGCAGTCGGAGGCGGCTTCGAAAGCCGTTCTTGAGCCCAAGCGCCGGCAGTTGTCTCTGAGACAGGAAAGTAATCGCCAGCGAGAAGAATTTTGGGAAGCCCATAGGCAAAAGGCGGTCGTCGGTCTGGTAGGCTTTGGTTTGGGTGGTACGCTGGGGTATTACGCTATTGGAGATGTGTTTCCCTGGAATATGGTTGGGGTAGGTATTGGTTTTGCACTGGCTACGATTTGCCGAGGTCTTGGTATTCCAGTTAACAAGTAGCTCCAGTACGTTCCGGCCCTGACGGGCCTTCACCGGACCGCCTTTTCTTCGCGTTCGCTCCGCAAAGGCGGCCGCTAAGCATGGCGATACTCACATAGGTCGCGATACGTGCCAACATGAAAATTCGTGGAATGTCACAGTCTGATCTCCCGGCGATTTCTCGCATACAGAGGGAATGCTATAGCGAGGCCATTCTTGAATCCGTAGATTCATTTTCGGCAAAGCTCTCTACCTCTCCTCATTTCTGTTTTTCCGCAGTCCAAGGGCAGCTGGTGGTGGGCTACGTTGTATCTTTACCATGGGTGTTCGGCGAAATACCCGAGCTGGATGGCAGTGAGTATTCGGTGCCTCCAAATGCGGATGGCTTGTATATCCACGATATGGCAGTAACGCCCTCCGCTCGTGATCTAGGTGCTGCAAAACACATGCTGAACGCAGTACTAGATACCGCAAGCCAGAGGGGTTACAAGCGGATATTCTTGGTTGCTATCCAGGGAGCATCATCGTATTGGATGCGCCATGGATTCGAGGTTGTGCCGGCAGGCGCGTCGCTTAAGAGAGACCTATCTGCATATGGGCGAGAAGCGGTATATATGGCTAGTGTCCCGTCTGGCTAATTCCTCAATCTACTGAGCTTCTGAGAAGCCGAAGAGCTAGGCGTGCTGGTGAAGGTTTGGTGGTTCCAAATCGAGACAGCAGAACGACGCTTTTCGGCTTCTCAGAAGCTCCCGAAGGGCTTGCCTCTGAGGACTCTGAGCCGGTGTTGTCAGTCCTTGATGTGGAACCACCACATCTGCAGACTGACGCCTTGGTCAGAGTCCTCAGAGGCAAGCAGTAGATTAAGGAATTAGCCAGACGAGACACTAGAAGTGAGAATTAGTATCAAGTGCAGGCACAGCGACGTCCACTACATTTACATTGCGCCTTCGGCTACATTCCGTGGGCGCGCATGCTGCAAGCGTTAAATTCAGGGAGGAAACGCGAACATGGAGAAAGTTGTCACAGGCCTGTTGGTGCTCGTAGGCATCATTCATCTTCTGCCCGTTTCCGGGGTGCTGGGCGTGGAGCGGCTGGCCGCTTTATATGGCATTTCCTTGGGGGAGCCCAATATCGAAATCCTGATGCGCCACCGGGCTATCCTGTTTGGACTTCTCGGTCTGTTCTTGGTGTATGCAGCTTTCCAGCCATCGTTGCAAACATTGGCAATTGTCGCTGGCCTCGTCAGCGTTGTGTCCTTCATCGCGATTGCGTGGTCAGTTGGCGGGTACAATGAGTCCGTTCGCAAGGTCGTCATCGCAGACATTGTCGCCATCATCGCGCTCATTGCTGCGGGGGTAATTCATGGCGTCGGTCGCAACCAAATTTAACAAGGCGCAGCAATTCACGGCCTGCGGCCGCCCTTTACATTGCGGCGGCGCCTCCATTTCAAGGGCGCCGTTGTGCGCTGGCGTTATACAGACTAACCCGGATTTCTCATGACGGGATAAAAGAAAGCGGCTGAA
>NZ_DDOI01000089.1:0-235 GCF_002341575.1 Marinobacter sp. UBA2498
GATCCTTGATGATGCTCATGAAGGGCGCCAAACCGGTGCCGGTGCTGATCAGCCACAGATTCTTTCCGGGCAGAAGGTTGTCCAGAATCAGCGTCCCTGTCGGCTTGCGGCTCACCAGAATTTCGTCACCTACCTGGATTTTCTGAAGGCGGGAGGTCAGTGGGCCGTCCTGGACCTTGATCGAGAAGAACTCAAGCTCTTCCTCGTAATTGGCACTGGCGATACTGTAAGCGCG
>NZ_DDOI01000089.1:333-6411 GCF_002341575.1 Marinobacter sp. UBA2498
CTGGCGATACTGTAAGCGCGCATCAAAGGCTTACCCTCGGTCTCCAGGCCGATCATGACAAAGTGCCCGTTCTTGAAACGGAAGCCCGGATCACGGCTTGTGGTAAAGCTGAACAGGGTATCGTTCCAGTGATGGACGCTGGTAACTTTCTCTTTAATCAGGTTGCTCATGTAAACCTCTTGCCTGTTCGTTACGCTTTCTTACGGCGAATGATTCAATTTTGGATTGCGCTAAGTCTAACCCGACACTAACCTATCGGGAAAATGGGATATTCTCATAACCTTATTCGAGTGAGCCGATTAAGAGCGAAAAGTTATGAAGTACAGTTTTCGACAGCTGGAAGTTTTCCTGGCAGCCGCCCATTTCCAGAACATTACCCGTGCTGCCGAATCGCTGGCCATGTCGCAATCGGCAGCCAGCAGTGCGCTGAAAGAACTGGAAAACCAGTTCGACATCCAGCTGTTCGACCGCGTTGGCAAACGGCTCCAGTTAAACGAGCTGGGGCGGCTTTACCGCCCCAAGGTGGAGGCCGTCCTTGCCCAGGCCAATGAGCTGGAACAGGCCTTCAGCAAACACACGGAGGTGGGCGCCCTGAAAGTCGGGGCCACCCTGACTATCGGGAACTATTTGGCCGTGGGGGTCATGGCCCAATACATGAATACCCCTACCCATCCCAGAGTCTCCCTCGAAGTCGCCAATACCAGCACCATCGCAAGACGAGTGAGGGACTTCGAGCTGGATATTGGTTTGATCGAGGGGGAATTGCAGTCTTCAGAACTGGATGTATTGCCCTGGCGGGGAGATGAGTTGGTGGTGTTCTGTTCACCCACCCATCCACTGGCCCAAAAAACATCACTGACGGATGAAGACCTGCGCACCGCCACCTGGATCATGCGTGAGCAGGGGTCAGGAACCCGCCAGAGTTTTGAGCGGGGCATGCACGGCCTGTTGCCGGATCTGAATGTGCTGCTGGAGCTGGAACACACCGAGGCCATAAAACGGGCAGTGGAAGCCGACCTGGGCATTGGCTGCCTTTCGGAAGTGGTGCTGGCCGACGCGTTCAAGCGCGGAAGTCTGGTGCCACTGACGGTACCGGAACACCGTCAGTTTGATCGGCAGTTCTATTTCATCCTGCACAAGCAGAAATACCGTAGCGCCGGAATTGATGCCTGGATAGAGCTTTGTCGGCAGTTACGCTGAGATGGGCCCGCTGTGAAAGCGAAACTCCTGATCCGGATCTTCAATCAACGCCCGCTCCAGGGCCAGAAAATCCTCCGCACGGGCCGCGATCGGTTCACCAGCGGCCTGCTCGGCCAGAGTCAAGTAGTCCTGGTAATGCCGGGCTTCGGACTTCAGCAAACTGGTGTAGAAATCCGCCAGCTTCTCATCCAGGAACGGAGCGAGCGCGGCAAACCGTTCACAGGAGCGCGCCTCGATAATGGCGCCCACAATCAACACATCCACCAGGCGGCCAGGATCTTCTGACCGGACTTCCTGTCTTAATCCTGCCGCGTATCGGGCCGGGGTAAGATGGCAATAGTCCACGCCGCGCTTTTTCATAATCGCGAGCACCTGCTCGAAATGCCGGAGCTCCTCACGGGCCAGCCGGGACATCTTGTTCAGCAGGTCGGTGTTGTCAACGTACCGGTACATCAGGCTGAGCGCGGTGGAGGCGGCCTTCTTTTCGCAATGGGCGTGATCGATCAGCATCAGGTCCTGGTTCGCCAGGGCATTGTCGATCCATTGCTGAGGGGTCCGGCACGGCAGGAAGTTGTGAATCTCTTGCAGGGCGTCGTTCATGGTTGAATACAGTTGTTGATTTGCGGGCGGCGAGTATAGCGCACTTAACAGATTCCTCCGACCTCTGTCCAACTTAACTTTATAAGGGGTTTCCTATAGAATGCAGCGCCAGATAAAGGAGTCTCTGAATAAACCCTGAAACCCCATCGGTGATTTGAGGCATTATTCAGAGGCTCCTGCGGCCTTTCCGCCAAAACCTCCCGCCAAGGCATGAAGCCAACGGCGCGGGACATTCCAACTGATGAGGGTCCATATCGTGTTAGAAGCCTATCGTGAACACGTTGCCGAACGTGAAGCCCTGGGTATTCCTCCCAAGCCCCTGAACGCCGAGCAGACTGCTGCTCTGGTCGATCTGCTGAAAAACCCGCCGGCCGGCGAGGAAGACACCCTGGTGTATCTCCTGGAAAACCGCGTACCGCCGGGTGTCGACGAAGCCGCCTACGTAAAGGCCGCGTTCCTGACTGCTATCGTAAAAGGCGAAGCCTCCTCTCCGCTGCTGGACAAGCCGACAGCAGTCAAGCTGCTGGGCATGATGCAGGGTGGCTATAACATTGCGACCCTGGTTGATCTTCTGGACGACTCCGAGCTGGCTGAGCTGGCCGGTGAGCAGCTGAAGCGCACCCTGCTGATGTTCGACGCCTTCAACGACGTGAAGGAAAAGATGGACGCTGGCAATCCGGTTGCCAAGGCAGTTATCGAATCCTGGGCCAACGGCGAGTGGTTCACCAACAAGAAGAAGGTACCAGAGAGCACCAAGATGGTGGTGTTCAAGGTCACTGGCGAAACCAACACCGACGACCTGTCTCCGGCTCCGGATGCCTGGTCCCGTCCGGACATCCCGCTGCATGCCCGCGCTGCCTACAAAATGGAACGCGACGGCCTGAAGCCGGAAGAGCCCGGCGTTACCGGTCCCATGAGCCAGATCGACGAGATCAAGTCCAAAGGCCTGCCTGTAGCCTTCGTAGGTGATGTTGTCGGTACCGGTTCCTCCCGTAAGTCGGCCACCAACTCCGTTCTGTGGTTCTTCGGTGACGACATTCCGGGCGTGCCGAACAAGCGTGCCGGCGGTGTCTGCATCGGTAACAAGGTCGCTCCCATCTTCTTCAACACCATGGAAGATGCCGGTGCCCTGGTGTTCGAAGCCCCCGTCGACGACATGAACATGGGCGATGTTATCGAGATCCGCCCGTATGACGGCAAGATCCTGAACGAGGCCGGCGAGACTATCTCCGAGTTCAAGTTCAAGTCTGATGTGATCCTGGACGAAGTTCAGGCCGGCGGCCGTATCCCGCTGATCATCGGTCGTGGCCTGACTGCCAAGGCCCGCACAGCACTGGGCATGGGCGCGACCGACCTGTTCCGCCTGCCAAAAGATCCCGAAGCCGGCACCAAAGGCTTCACCCTGGCCCAGAAGATGGTTGGCAAGGCCTGTGGCCTGGAAGAAGGCAAAGGCGTTCGTCCGAACACCTACTGCGAGCCGCACATGACCACCGTAGGCTCCCAGGACACCACCGGTCCGATGACCCGGGACGAACTCAAAGACTTGGCGTGTCTTGGCTTCCAGGCTGACCTGGTTATGCAGTCTTTCTGCCACACCGCTGCCTACCCGAAGCCGGTTGACGTGGAAATGCAGCACACCATGCCGGACTTTATCCGTACCCGCGGCGGTGTTTCACTGCGCCCGGGCGACGGCATCATCCACTCCTGGCTGAACCGCATGCTGCTGCCGGACACCGTGGGCACCGGTGGTGACTCCCACACCCGTTTCCCGATGGGCATCTCCTTCCCGGCCGGTTCCGGTCTGGTAGCGTTTGCCGCGGCGACCGGCGTTATGCCTCTGGACATGCCGGAATCCGTTCTGGTTCGCTTCAAGGGCGAAATGCAGCCCGGCATCACCCTGCGCGATCTGGTACACGCCATCCCGCTGTACGGCATCAAGCAAGGCATGCTGACCGTTGAGAAGAAAGGCAAGATCAACGAATTCTCCGGCCGCATCCTGGAAATTGAAGGCCTTGAGCACCTGACCGTTGAGCAGGCGTTCGAGTTGTCTGACGCTTCCGCCG
This sequence comes from Marinobacter sp. UBA2498, assembly GCF_002341575.1. Taxonomy (NCBI): domain Bacteria; kingdom Pseudomonadati; phylum Pseudomonadota; class Gammaproteobacteria; order Pseudomonadales; family Marinobacteraceae; genus Marinobacter; species Marinobacter sp. UBA2498. Next base: position 4,197 of record NZ_DDOI01000089.1, read on the forward strand.
AGCGTTCCGCCGCGGGTTGTACCATCAACCTGTCTGAAGACTCCGTGGCCGAGTACCTGCGTTCCAACATCACCATGTTGCGCTGGATGATTGCCGAGGGTTACGGCGATCCGCGTACCCTGGAGCGTCGTGCCCAGCAGATGGAAGAGTGGCTGGCTGATCCGAAGCTCATGCGTGCCGACAAAGATGCCGAGTATGCACACGTCATCGAAATCGATCTGGCTGACATCAAAGAGCCGATCGTATGCTGCCCGAATGATCCGGACGATGCCAAGTTCCTGTCCGAAGTGGCTGGCGACAAGGTTGACGAAGTATTCATTGGCTCCTGCATGACCAACATCGGTCACTTCCGCGCCGCCGGCAAACTGCTTGAGCAGCACAAAGGCCCGCTGAGCACGCGTCTGTGGATGTCGCCGCCGACCAAGATGGATCAGGCGCAGCTGATGGAAGAAGGTTACTTCAACACCTACGGCACCGCCGGTGTTCGCACCGAGATGCCGGGCTGCTCCCTGTGCATGGGTAACCAGGCACGCGTAGCTCCGAAGTCGACGGTACTGTCCACTTCCACCCGTAACTTCCCGAACCGTCTCGGTGATGGTGCCAACGTGTACCTGACCTCAGCGGAACTGGCAGCGGTTGGCGCGGTTCTGGGCAAACTCCCCTCCCCGCAGGAGTACATGGAGTACGCCAAGGACCTGAACAGCATGTCGAAAGAGATCTACAAGTATCTCAACTTCGACCAGATGGAGAACTACACCAAGAAGGCTGCTGAGGCGAATGTCGCCTGAGCATCAAGCCTTTACGGTAATCTCCACGAAAAACGCCAGCCCTCGGGCTGGCGTTTTTTTATGCCCCGAAAAGCTTATCGCTCAAGCAGGATTTTGCCGACAGCCTCACCCGACTCAATACGACGATGCGCGTCACTGATCTGGGTGAACTTGTAGCGTTGAGTATCCAGCAACGGTTTGACCTTGCCCTGCTCCAGCATGTCACACAATGCCTTCACCAATCGTGGCTGATCGTCCATGCCGATCCCGTGTAATAGCGAAATCGAACGGAAGATCACGTGCAGGGTCAGACTCTTGGCGTGCATCTGACTGAGATCATGGGTTGACCGGGTATTGATTGAGCACAGGCGACCATTCACTGCCGCGGCCTCAATGGACTTGTCCACGTTTCCACCACCGACGGTATCGAACACCAGGCTGAAGCCCTTGCCGTTTGTCAGGCGCTGCTTGTAGTCCTCTACCGACTCATCCCGGTAAAAGATAATGTCGTCGGCACCCAGTGCCCGCGCCTGCTCCGCTTTCGCTTCGTTTGAGACGGTGGTGGCGACCCGGGCACCCAGGTATTTGGCAATCTGGATGGCAACGTGGCCGACGCCACCGGTGCCGGCATGAATCAGCACATGCTCACCGGGCTGAATCCCCGCCCGATCGACCAGGGCGCTCCAGGCAGTCAGGAACACCAGCGGCAATGCCGCACAATCAGCCAGAGGCAATTCCATGGCCGGAGTACGCTTACCCAGCAATCGAACATCGGCGATCATGAAATCTGCCAGCGCGCCCTGCCAGCCCCCGACGCCACCGGCGCATCCAAACACTTCATCGCCTTCGGCAAAGCCGGCCACACCGGGGCCAACCTTATCCACCACTCCCGAGACGTCACCATTCAGGATCGCGGGCATTGCCGGGCCGGTTTTCACCAGCCCTGAACGAATTTTGGTTTCGAGCGGGTTCACACTGGAAGCCACCACCCTGATGCGAACCTGACCTTCATCAGGCTCTGGTGTGTCCACTTCCCGCTCAACGAACACATCCGGCCCGCCAAACTCTTCAATGACCATTGCTTTCATTTTTTCTATACCTCCTCAAATCATGATCAGTACAGGATCAGTCGAACCAGAATAGCCGCCACCATTATCAGGGTTATTCCCTTGACCCAGCGCGCGCCCTGCTTGCTCATGTTTACCCGGGTTGCTATAAAGGCACCGGTGACATTGCCAAGAGCCAGGGTCAGCCCGACACTCCAGCGCACCTGATCGTTGATAGCGAATACCACCAGCGCGGCAAAGGTAAAGGGCAGCACGATGGAAACCTTGAGCACGTTCACCTGCCTCAGGTCGATTTTCAGCATGTGGTAAAGCACCACGATGAACAGCACACCAACGCCGACCTGTATAAACCCGCCGTACATGCCAACCACAAACATCGCC
>NZ_DDOI01000089.1:6445-32078 GCF_002341575.1 Marinobacter sp. UBA2498
AAACATCGCCAGGTAGATGCCCGGACTCAGCCGGTCTGTGGTCAGGGGGCGGGTATTCAGTGAGGGCTGAGGTAACAGCATGAATACCGAGGCACCGATCATGGCCGACACCAGGACGACCTCGAACACCGCGTCTGACACCCAGGTCGCAACCCAGGCGCCCAGGAGCGAACCGAGAATTGCCGGCACAGCAAGGTGCAGACTGACCATCAGGTTGCCATGCCCCATGCGGTAGAAACTGCCCACCGCAGTGATGCTCTGCAACGTAATGGCCACCCGATTGGTACCGTTGGCCACCTGCGGCGGCAACCCCAGGAACATAAGCAACGGGAGGGTCAGCATGGACCCTCCCGCGGACAACACGTTAATGAAGCCGGCAATGCCACCCAGCGCTAACAGAGCCAGGATCTCAAACAGTGTCATCGTCAGGGTCCTGTCATGCAGCTGCTGGCGTGGCCATCCGGCGGCCCTGGCGGCTACTCCACACGAACGCAAAGACAAAGATCACCAGGCCAGCGCCATCCAGCAGCACCTGGCCATGGGGCCAGAGCATCAACAAACCGATGGGGAACATCAGCAGACGCACCACTGGATTCAGCGGATGCTCAAGGTATCCTTCAAGCCCCGCTACGATGGCGTAAACGCCGAATAACGCGAAGCAGAACACCTGAATCATTTCGGTGAAGTTCCCGGTAATCAACGGTGAGTAGGCGAACAGTAGCGGCACTATGTAAAGGCCCTTGGCCAACTTCCAGGCGGTAAAGCCGGTCCGCATCTGTGGTGTGCCGGCAATCGCCGCCGCGGCGAAGGCCGTGAGACAGACCGGCGGTGTCACGTTGGAGTCCTGGGATAACCAGAAGATCACCATATGCGCCGCCACCAGGGTTATCGACAGGGTTGCCGGTGACAGTGCCTGCTCAAGCAGCTGACTGCTGAAGGTGTCCGGAACGGAGGCCAGCAGTTGCTGCGCCGTAGCCGTGTCCATGGGCGCATTCAGCAACTCCATTTTATCGGGTGCTACCAGCATGAAGATGGACTTGGCCTGCTCCGGGAGGTTGCCACTCACAAGCAGGTCCAGCAGCTGACTCTGTGCAATCAGGTTGTAGATAGCCGGCGCGGAGAGTGTGGCGAGCACGATATAAGCTGCCGTTACCGGCAGGCCCATACCAAGGATGAGCGACGCCAGGGCGACCAGCAGGATGGTGATCAACAGGCTGCCACCGGCCCAGTCAGTAATCATGATTGAAAAAGTATTGCCGATCCCGGTAGTGGACACCACCATCACTATCAGCCCCACAGTGATCAGCAGAATCGCTGTTGTGGTGATATTGCGGGCACCCATCACCAGGGCGTCCAGAATGTCCCGAGGCCCCATGGGATGCTTCGACAGCCACGAGGCGACGATCACGGAGAGGATGGCTATTCCGGCCGCGTAGGTAGGCGTGAATCCATAAACCAGCGCTGCAACCAACACCACCAAGGGCATCAGAAAATGCCAGCCATCTTTCAGCACCTCTTTCAACGTAGGCGCTTCAGCATCCTCCAGCCGGGTGGCGTGGCTGCGTTTGGCTTCAATACGGACAAACATGGCCACCGAAAGGAAGTAGAGCAGCGCCGGCAATGCGGCGACAGAAATGATCGTGAGATAGGACACCTGCGTATAAGAGGCCATAATAAAGGCCCCCGCGCCCATCACCGGTGGCATCAGCTGACCACCCGTCGAGGCCGCTGCCTCAACCCCTGCAGCAAAACGGGCAGGGAAACCGGCCTTACGCATCAGCGGAATCGTGATCACACCGGTAGATACAGTATTAGCGACACTTGAGCCAGACACCGAACCCATCAGTCCTGAAGAAAATACGGCAACGAATCCCGGGCCGCCAACGAAGCGCCCCGCAGCGCAGCGAGCAAGCTCAATGATAAAGTCTCCGGCACCGGACTTTACCAGGAAGGCCCCAAACAGAATAAACATGAAGACATAGGTCCAGGAGATCCGGGCAATCGACCCAAGCATACCCTGCCCGCCAATGTAGGAGCGAAACAGCACAGTCTCCCAGGTGAGCCCCGGGAAATTAAAAATGCCGTCAACATACTGGCCCCACCAGGCGACATAGGATAACGCCAGAATGCACAGTACCGGGATAAACCAACCCACTGTTCTGCGGCCAAATTCAAGGATCAGCAATACCGCTGCAATCGAGACGATCCAGTCACCGGTACTGAAATTAACGCCTCGCTCATAGAGCGCGTTCTCGAACAGAATCAGGTAAGCGGCACAGGCCATCGCCGCCAGACCAAGAAAAACATCGATGCCAAGCACAGCCCGCTTACCAGCCACTGAGCGAGCCTTGAACATGGGGGTGGTCAACGCACAGATCAGTCCGAAAAGACCAAAGTGCAAAGCTGAGGTCCAGAGCTCTGACAGCGTAGAAACCGTGTTGAAATAGAGGTGTATCAGTGAGGTGAGAATCGCGAGGCCAAAAATCACCGGCCCGAAGAGCCGGTGATCAAGGCGTTCGCCAGCTTCGCTGGCACTTTCATCACGGACCTCGCTGAGAGGCCCGCCTGTTGATTGGTCTGCCACAACTACTCCGCAATCAGCCGTTCTGGAATCTCAATTCCCTGCTCACGGTAAAAACGCGCAGCCCCGGGATGCAGCGGCATCGGCAGACCGGCAATCGCTTTCTCCAGCGCCATGGCCTTGGTTGCCGGATGAATGTTATTCAGAAACGCCAGGTTGGCATAAATTGTCTTGGTGATTTGATACACGTCCTCTTCCGGGACATCCGCTCGGGCCGCCATGATGTTCGGCTGGGCGATAGTATTGATGTCCTTGTCCTGGTTCGGATAGGTACCAGCCGGGATCAGGTAGGGCGTCCAGAGCTCAAAATCACTGTTCACCTCGGCCAGCTGCGCCTCGGTAAAGTCCAGTGTTGTTATTTCGCCACCGAGGTTGGCGTAGGCACGGGTAACCGCAGATGCGGGGACACCGGCCGGAATGTTCATACCATCGATGTTTCCATTCTGCATGGCGTCAGCGCTGGGACCATAGCCGAGATAGGCGATGTCCACCTGCTCCAGATCAATTCCGACCTTGCCCAGGATAAAACGACCGGAACCTTCAGTACCGGAATTCCGGGCTCCAATAGAGAAGCTCTCATCGTAAAGGTTGGTCATATCCGAAATAGTACCGGTCTCAACCACGTTGTTACGGACCACAAAATGCTCAACGTTCTGCCAAAGCATGGAAACCGAGCGCAGATTTTTATAGGCCTGTGGTACTGGCCCTGTGCCGTTCCAGGCGTAGGCGCCGTATAGCCCCTGCAAAATACCGAACTGGATCTGCCCCTCGTCCATCAACTTCAGATTTTCGCCTGATCCGGCTGAACTGATGGCGGACACGGAAATATTGGTCGTTGGTTCCAGTTTTACCTTAACCAACGTGGAAATAGCGACGCCAACCGGATAGTAGGTGCCACCCGTAGTCGCAGTGCCCATTACATAATTACCCTCGGCGTGCACCCCCGAGGAAAAAGAAACCATAGCCGCCGCAAGCAGGCTCAGTGTTGATTTCATATATCGATTGTTTCTCATAACCCTTTGTCCTTTCGCGATTATTGTTTTCTCAAGCTGGAATCTGACCTTAATTAATGTAGCGGCTCGGACAGAGATCTACCAGCTCAAATCATGAACCATCGCCTATGGTCTAAGTCATTCCAGCTTCCACCAACAGGCCTCCGGCGTCAGATACAACAAACCCCCGCCCTTGAGGCGAGGGTTTGTTGACATCAGCACGACTCGCATAAGCGCCAAACCTGAAGTTCCGGCGCCCAGCTGCTAGCGCCCTAGCGTGTAATGTGCTGATACTCGTTTGCGTCTTCGGTAGCCATACTCACCGCAACAATGGCGATGAAAGCAGCAATAAAGCCAGGAATGATCTCATAAACACCAGGACCACCCATAAACTCACCGTTCCAACCCAGAGAAATCCAGATCATAACCGTAGCTGCACCCACTACCATGCCAGCAATGGCACCGGCACCATTCGTGCGCGGCCACATCAGCGACAGGATAATCAGCGGACCAAAAGCTGCACCGAAGCCGGCCCAGGCATTACTGACAAGGGCCAGAACCTGTGAATTCGGATCGGATGCAATGACCGCGGCAACCAGGCCAACCAGCACCACACACACCCGGCCAATATTGACGCACTCCTTATCGGTTGCTTCCTTGCGCAGGAACAGTCGATAGAAATCTTCAGTCAAAGAAGATGAAGACACCAGCAACTGACTCGAGATGGTGCTCATAACTGCCGCAAGCAGAGCTGCATACAGGAAACCGGTGATCAGCGGATGGAACAGCAGATCGGACAGAATGATGAAGATCGTTTCCGGATCCGCAATATCCATACCGTTACGAACGGCATACGCCCGGCCGAAAACACCCAGCGAGATCGCACCAATCAGGGAGATACCCATCCAGCCCATGCCAATATTACGGGCAATCGGAACATCCTTCAGGGTACGGATGGCCATAAAGCGCACGATAATGTGAGGCTGACCGAAATACCCCAGGCCCCAGGTAACCGCAGACAACCAACCGATGAAGGTCAGGCCTTCCGTCCATGACAGAAGCGTGGGATCGACCGAGTTCAGAGTTTCAGCAGCCTGGCCAAAACCGCCACCGCCTTCTCCGAATAGCACAACCGCGGGCATGATCACCAGTGCCAGCATCATGATGCAGCCCTGCACGAAGTCCGTCATGCTTACTGCCAGGAAACCACCCACAACGGTGTAGGCCAGCACCACGCCCAGCGTAATGACAATACCCACCGCGTAATCACTCAAGCCACCAAAGTTGAAAATACCGGAAAACGCACTTTCAAACAGTTTGCCGCCAGCAACCAGACCGGACGCAGTGTAAACCGCAAAAAAGATGACGATAACGATAGCGGATACCGTTCTCAGCGATAACGCCTGAGTCGGGAAGCGGTTAGCAAGGAAAGACGGAATGGTAATGGCATTCCCATAGTGAACCGTCTGTTCCCGAAGGCGCGGTGCAACCAGCGTCCAGTTGAAAAACGCACCGACAAAGAGGCCAATACCGATCCACGCGGAACCCAGGCCAGATACATACAAAGCTCCGGGAAGACCCAGAAGCAGCCAACCACTCATATCCGAGGCACCCGCCGAAAGGGCGGCCACTTTCGGACTGAGCGCCCGTCCGCCTAGCATGTAATCCTCAGATGATGAGGTAGATCTGCGCATCGCGAATATGCCAATGGCAATCATGAGCGCAAAATATGCAAAGAGACTTATCCAAACACCAATAGCCATAGGGCTCCTCCGGTTTAATGAGTCGGAATCAGGTTCGCTCGCGAAGCACAGAACTGACCTGCCGACAACGCGCTGCACTGTTCTTCTTGTTCACACGAAAATTGTTCCTTATCGGAACGGGATTGTTCAGTGACTCACCTGCGCGGCGTGATCCTCATCTCGGGTTCTTGACGCCAATGCAGTCAGCCATTCAAGCCAGGCTCCCAACCGCTATAAGTTAGTATTACTACGGACGCCAGGCTTACGAAATCCTACGATTCTTTTGCACAATCCTACGGTTGTAGGGCTCAGAACACGGAATCAGGCAGCGTAAGCACCCGCCTGTAGCCTGGACGGCGTGGTTCCCTTGTATTTTCGTAACGCGTTGGTCAAAGCGCTCTGAGATGAGAAGCCGGTTCTGTAACTGATTTCAGATACCGAGAGTGACGTTGAGACAAGAAGTTCAGAGGCCTGCTCCAGACGCGTCTGAAGAAGGAATTGATGGGGCGTTATACCAGCGGCATCCCTGAATACCTCGTGAAAGCGGCTGACACTGAGACAGGCCTTCCCCGCCATTTCCTCAACGGTGATTTTTCGGTGCAGGTTATTGAGGATGTACGATCGAACGACTTCCGGGCTTACGGGGTTCCGATCGGGAGATTGCGTCTGCCCGCCGGCTATCCTGTCGGCCATGCAGTAGAGAATACTGGTAGCCAGGTGCTGCTGGAGCGTTGCGTTCTCTGGCGCGCGATCAAATTCGGTAGCGGTGAACTGGACAAAGCCCTGCAAACGACTGTCCATTTGCAGGGTGCGCGGCTTCTCAAAGACTCGCATCATCCGCTCGTAATCCGCATGGGCCGGAGTGTTAAACGCGGGAGTCAGTGGATCAAGATTAATGACCAGAACATGGTTGGAGTGACTGCCACAAAAATCGTGCTGGGCTTCCGTGGGCACGAAACAGGCTCTCCAGGTATCCAGACGAGCCCCTGTCCCGTCGACACTCAGTTCGGCTTCCCCTCTGACACCGATCACGATCTGATGATGTTCGTGGCGGTGCTGATGCGCTGCGCTGGGGAGTTTTAGAAGTTTTGCGTCGACCATCAAGACTGCCAGTCTTTAATTGAGAATGTACATCAATTAAAGCAGAACCTTACAAAAAGTGCACGAATGAAGGCTAAACCTCCAAAACTACCAAGCTGGCCTCAGCCATGACCAGTCGGGCTCAATAAACCGGTAAGCAGCTGGACAACCTCCTCGGAAACCTGATTCAGTGGGCGCGCCGCGTTGATAATATGATATCTATCCGGGGCCTCATTGGCACGGTCGAGGTAGGTATTTCTGATTCGCTGAAAAAACTCCAGATCTTCCTGCTCAAACCGGTCCAGTTCACCCCGACGCCTTGCTCTGGCCATTCCGGTTTCCACTGGCGCATCGAACAATATCACGTGATCAGGACGGACGTTACCCTGAACCAGGTTTTCCAGCAATGCAATCCGCTCCTGCGACACACCGCGCCCACCTCCCTGATAGGCAAATGTGGCATCGGTGAACCGGTCGCACAGCACCCACTGACCAGCGTCGAGTGCCGGCAGGATTCTCGTATGTAAGTGCTGGGCGCGGGCTGCAAACATCAACAGCAGTTCCGTGGTTTCGTGAACCACCTCATCCCGGGTTGCCAGCAGCAGCTCGCGAATGTGCTCGGCCATGGGGGTGCCGCCAGGCTCACGGGTTACCAACACATCCACACCGAGGTTCTCGAGGGTACTGGCGGCATTCGCCAACTGAGTGGACTTGCCAACGCCTTCTGTACCTTCAAACGTAATGAATTGCCCTCTCATGCTCATTCTCCACCCTGCTTAACCGAGGAGCGGTAATCCTCACGTCGGTTAAGCTGAAACTCACGCACAGCCTTCTGGTGTTCCGCCAGTGTGCGTGAAAATTTGTGGGTACCATCGCCACGGGCAACGAAATAGAGCGCATCTCCATCATCCGGATGCAGGGTCGCGTGAATGGATTCACGGCCAGGCAGGGCGATGGGCGTTGGGGGCAGTCCATTGATTCTGTATGTGTTGTAGGGCGTGTAGGTGCGCAGATCCTTACGGCCGATACGGCCCTGATAACTATCGCCCATACCATAAATAACCGTGGGATCGGTTTGCAGGCGCATTCCCTTCTGGAGGCGGCGAACAAATACCCCTGCAACCTGGTCGCGCTCTTCCGGGGCGCCAGTTTCGCGCTCCACAATAGAGGCCATGATCAGAGCTTCATAGGGGTTTTCATAGGGCAACCCATCTTCCCGTGCTGCCCACTCCTCAGCCAGCACTGATTCCATACGGCTGAAGGCACGCCTCAGAAGATCCAGATCGGACTCGGTGCTGGTAAAGGCGTAGGTATCCGGGAAAAACCGCCCCTCAGGATGCTCCCCTTCCGCACCGACAGCCGCCATGATCTTTTCACTGGACCACTCGCCTGTGAGCTTTTGCAATCGCTCGGCGTTTGCCAGTGCTGCCCTCATATCCTGAAAAGTCCATCCCTCGATAAATTGCACATACCAGTGCTTGGTATCGCCGGAGACCATGATGCCAATCATGTCGACGGGACTCATGCCATCAAGGAATTCATACTCGCCAGCCTTGATCCGGGTCTGCCCAGGGTCAAGGCGACCATATAGCCTGAGCCACAGCCGGTCCGAGACCAATCCTTCATCTTCAAGGCGACCCGCCACTTCCGTGAAAGACGCACCCTGGGGAACCTGAAAAAGCAGCGGCTCTTCGAACTCGACTGGCTTTTCAAGGCCTTTCAAGCCTTGCCACACCCACAGACCGGTTCCCGCTGAGATCAGGACAGCAGCACAAACACACGCAAGCAATAACTTCTTGAACAAACGATTTATTCCAGTGTTTCGAGAGGATTGAAGATTGTCGCAAGTCCACCATCGACAGGCAAATCATGACCGGCAATAGTGCGAACCGGAACAAACCCAAGAACGCTATTCAGAAGAAATAGCCCATGGCAATCCGGACCGAGGACATCGTCTACAGCAACCGGACGCTCCGACACCCTTTCCCCCTGTTGCCTCAGCCGTTCAAGCACCCATTGCCTGAGAACGCCGGCAACCGCAAGGCTGGATGCCGGCGGTGTCACCCAGCCATCGCTTTGCCGGAGCAGAAGATTGGTGCGGGTACCCTCCACCAGATTGCCGCCGTGATCAGCCATGATGACCTCGAAAAGGGATGGCCCCAGTTCAGCGGCGGCCAATACCTGCTCGATCCGGTTCAGAGACTTGATACCTGCCAAGACAGGATTAACAGACAGGGGGACTTTCGAGAAGTCAACGGCCTCTCCGGCAATATCCGGCATCGGAGGCAACGGTGAAGCCGACACCAGCAGGTTTGGCTCCATCCCGGGAGCAGGCCGGTAACCCCGCCCACCGCTGCCCCTGGTCAGGGTCAGTTTGAGAATCCAGCCTTCCCCCCTGAATCGACCGGCAAAGCGCTGCGCCGCCTGGACACAAACGTTCGCCAGATCCCTTCGCGAAACCTCGATGCCCAACCGACCGGCATCACGAACCATGCGCTCAAGGTGTCGCGAAAGCAGGACTCCTTTCTGCTCAACCATGCGGATCGTTTCAAACAGCCCGTCTCCATAGGCCAGACCCCGGTCATTGGCGGGCAAGCCACCGTCGTCAGCCCAGAAAAGACGAAACACGGCGAGGGTCAGCCTTCGTAGCGACGGAAAATCAGGGTGCCGTTGGTACCACCGAACCCAAATGAGTTGGATAGGGCTACCCGCACATCCGCCTTACGGCTCGTGTGTGCCACAAGGTCCAGATCGCAACCCTCATCCGGATTGTCCAGATTGATGGTGGGCGGCAGGACCCCATCCCGAATGGCCAGAACCGAGAAGATCGCTTCCACAGCACCAGCAGCTCCAAGCAGGTGACCTGTCATGGACTTGGTGCTGCTCATGGCCAGCTTTTGGGCATGCGCGCCGAACACCCGACGAACTGCAGCCACTTCGGCCACGTCACCAACCTGGGTGGAGGTTCCATGGGCGTTGATGTAGTCGATTTCTTCCAGATCAAGGCCAGCATCACGAACTGCGTTCGCCATGGATCGGGCGGCGCCCTCGCCATCTTCGGGCGGCGCTGTAATGTGGTGGGCGTCGTCGCTCATACCAAAACCGACAACTTCACCGTATATGGTGGCGCCCCGCTCCTTTGCGTGTTCAAGCTCTTCAAGCACAACGACACCGGCGCCATCGCTGAGCACAAAGCCGTCCCGGTCTTTATCCCAGGGGCGGCTGGCCTTTTCCGGTTCATCGTTACGGGTAGACAGAGCCCGCGCAGCCGAAAACGCAGCCATACCGGTACGCGTCGTCGCCATTTCCGAGCCACCTGCCAGCATGACATCGGCGTCGCCATAGGCAATCGTGCGGGCCGCGTAACCAATGTTGTGGGTGCCGGTAGTGCAGGCTGTCACGATCGCAATGTTGGGGCCACGGTATCCGAAACGGATCGCGGCATTGCCGGAGATCATGTTGATGACAGAAGCAGGCACGAAAAACGGGGAAACCTTTCGGGGCCCCGACTTGTCCATGGTCAGGACGCTCTTCTCTATGTACTCAAGGCCGCCAATCCCGGAGCCGATTGCAATACCTACTCGCTCCCGATCAAGCTTCTCAAACGACTCCAGCCCACTGCTGTCAACTGCCTGCTGCGCAGCAATCAGGCCATAATGGATAAAGGCATCAAGCTTTCTGGCATCCTTCGGGGACAGGTAGGACTCCATGTCCAGATCCCGAATGGCCCCACCAATTCTGGTGTTATAGGCAGACGCGTCAAAGCGGTCGATCATACCGATCCCGCTGCGCCCGGCCTGAATCGCTTCCCAGGACGACTCCACGCTATTGCCGACTGGCGACAGCATGCCCATACCTGTGATGACAACTCGCCGTTTAGTCATAACCTGTTGCACCTGATCTTGTCCGAATGAATCTGAACGCCGATTGAACCTGATTTTCGGCCAATAAAAAAGCCGTCCCTCGCTATTTCACAAGGACGGCTTTTTGCCTGGCTTTCTTAAATGCAGAGTATCAGGTGTGCGCGACGATGTAGTCGATCGCGTCCTGAACACTTGTCAGCTTCTCGGCTTCCTCGTCAGGAATCTCGGTTTCAAACTCCTCTTCAAGTGCCATAACCAGCTCAACGGTGTCCAGTGAGTCAGCGCCAAGATCCTCTACAAAAGAAGATGAGTTCTGAACTTCGGACTCTTTAACGCCCAACTGTTCACAAACGATCTTCTTCACGCGCTCTTCAACTGTACTCATAATGTCCTCACTTTGTGTGTCAACCAAGCAACTCTAGTGCTGCCAGTTTAGTTTAAACCCTACCTGCAAACAAGCAGGGATTCTGATAAACATGTTGTGCGACAAGGGGTTGCGCACAGACCCCGAAAGGGGCTTATCCCATGTACATTCCGCCGTTCACGTTGATGGTTTCACCCGTCACGTATCCGGCTGCATCTGATGCCAGGAAGGCAACCACGGCTGCCACTTCTTCCGGCTCACCCAGACGACCCGCGGGTATGATTTCCAGCATAGCCCCACGCTGCTTGTCGTCCAGTTTTTTTGTCATATCCGTGTCAATAAATCCGGGAGCCACGCAATTTGCAGTGATACCGCGGTTCGACATTTCCTTGGCCAGGCTTCGGGTAAACCCTTCAACCCCGGCCTTGGCGGCGCAGTAATTGCCCTGCCCCGCATTGCCCATACCGGCAACCACGGAGCTGATATTGATAATCCGGCCCCATTTGGCCTTGGCCATGCCACGAAGCACGGCCTTGCTGGTCCGATAGACGCTGGACAGATTGGTTTCCAGAACCGAGGCCCAGTCATCATCTTTCAACCGCATCAGGAGGTTATCACGGGTAATGCCGGCATTGTTGACCAGAATCAGGGGAGCCCCCGATTTCTCCGTCAGCTCCTTCAAACCGGCTTCAATGCTGGCAGGGTCTGCAACGTTCATGACCATGCCGTAACCCTTGTAACCGGCCGACTGGAGATCGTTGGTGATGGATTCTGCACCGGCTTCACTGGTTGCTGTTCCGACAACTTCGGCACCCTGCGCGGCCAGCGCACGGGCAATGGCCTGACCAATACCGCGGGTAGCACCGGTGACCAGTGCGGTTTTACCTTCCAGAGACATGAATAACTCCCTTTCGTTTCAGGACTGACCGAAAGCGTCCAGCGCCTTCGCCAGCGAATCCGGGTCTTCGATACTGTGAACGGCCAAAGCCCGGTCGATACGTTTGGCCAGCCCTGCCAACACTTTTCCAGTGCCGCACTCGACTGCAACTTCGACATCATTGGAAACGAGGGCACGCACAGAGTCCGTCCAGAGCACCGGAGAATAAAGCTGCTTGAGAAGGTTGGCCTTCAGTGTAGCGGATTCGGTCTCGGCGGCAGCGTTAACATTTTGTATAACCGGGATGACAGCATCATTAAAGCGAACATCCTCCAACGCTTTCGCCAGCTCCTCCGCGGCGCCTTTCATAAGTGCGCAATGCGATGGCACGCTTACAGGCAATGGCATGGCCTTCTTCGCGCCTTTTTCCTTGCAGGCTTCAATAGCCCGTTCAACTGCGGCTGCCGAGCCAGCAATAACCACCTGACCAGGGGCATTGAAGTTTACCGCAGATACCACATCGCCCTGTGCCGCATCCTGACAGGCTGCCACAACGGCATCATCCTCAAGACCAAGGATGGCTGCCATCTTCCCTTCTCCAGCCGGCACAGCGTCCTGCATGAGCTCACCACGCAGGCGAACCAGCTTGACCGCTTCAACAAAATCGAGGCTCTCTGCCGCCACCAGGGCGCTGTACTCTCCCAGACTGTGACCGGCGAGAAAATCGGGAGAAGAACCGCCGGCAACAAACCACTGCCGCCAGAGGGCAATACTGGCCGTCAGGAGCGCAGGCTGCGTCACCATGGTTTTATTCAATTCCTCCGCCGGCCCCTTCTGGCAGAGATCCCAGAGGTCATAGCCGAGAACATTGGAGGCTTCGGAAAAGGTTCTGTCGATGATGGGCCAGGCTTCAGCGGCAGCCGAAAGCATGCCCACCGATTGCGACCCTTGTCCTGGAAAAATAAAGGCTGATTTCATAAGCGGGATCTTATCGTCATTGGGTGGTTACGTGAGATTAGCCAATAGTACAAGTTAGGCCAATTATCCGCGAATGCGTGGCCAAACCGGGACAGACTTTAGTCTCAGGCACTCAAAGCATGAGATCGTCGAGACGCTCGTTGATACGGCGGGGTACTTCCAGCTCAACTTCCCGAACGGCCTGTCGAATGGCCGACAACATGGCCCGCTCATTGGCGTTGCCATGACTTTTGATCACCACGCCCTGGAGACCGAGCAAACTGGCACCGTTGTGTCGGGAAGGATCCATCAATTGCAGAAGCCGACCGATAATCGGACGGGCCAGCAGGCCGACCAGTCGGCCGTAGAGATTTCGTGTGAAGGCCTGTTCCATCAGCTCTATGAGGAGACCGGCAACACCCTCGCCGGTTTTCAGGGCTATATTGCCGACAAAGCCATCACAGACGACCACATCTGCGACGTCCCGGAACAGATCGCTACCTTCCACATAACCGATGTAGTTGATGGTATCGCACTGGGCCAGCATATGAGACGCCAGCCGGACCTGTTCATTGCCCTTTATCTCTTCCTCACCGACGTTCAGAAGAGCGACCCTTGGTTCCGCCTGGCTGCAGATCGCAGAGGCCATCAGGGACCCCATCAGGGCATACTGATAGAGATTTTCGGCGGTTGAGTCGACATTGGCGCCGAGATCAAGGACGTGACAGCGCCCCCTGAGCGAGGGAATCAGTTTGGCAATAGCCGGGCGCTCGATACCCGGATACATGCGGATAATGGTGCGCCCAAATGCCATCAATGCACCGGTGTTACCGGCACTGACACAGCCCTGGGCCTCGCCATCGCGAACAAGACTCAGGGCGATGGCCATGGAAGAGTTTTTCTTGTGGCGGAGAGCGTGGGAGGGGCGCTCGTTCATCCGAACAACGTCTGCCGCCTCGACAATGCGAATTCGGGCGTGCCCCTCACGCAACAAAGCCTCGAGCTCGCTCCGGATTCCCACCAGAACGATGCTCAAGGCTTCGTTTTCACGCACCGCCCGCAGCGATGCGGCAACCACGACGGCAGCCCCGCGGTCGCCACTCATTGCATCAATCGTGATGGTGACCGGCTTCACCGTTCTGCCATCCGATTCGGGACGGTGCATAGCGGCAACGAGATTACTCGTCGCGTGCTTCGATTACCTGCTTGCCGCGGTAGAAGCCGTCCGGAGACACGTGGTGACGACGATGAACTTCACCAGTAGTCGCATCGGTGCTCAGAGCAGCGGCGCTCAGGGCGTCGTGTGAACGGCGCATGCCACGCTTGGAACGGGTCTTACGGTTTTGCTGTACAGCCATGATTATGCTCCTGACCTGTTAACGTAAACTTGAATTGCTGAATAAGTAACGTCTGTTCGTTAAATGTGCGCCGGTCTCCCGAGGGACGACCCACGCCCGGTTAATGCTTTGTCTTCTTGAGATCCGCCAGGACACTGAACGGATTCTCACCCGACTTTCTCACCGGCTCTGCCCCGGAGCTGTCAGGCTCGTAGGCTTCCAGATCTTCCCGGGCAGGACACTGGTCCCGTTCGTGAAGCGGAAACGGTGGCAAAACCAGCAACAGCTCGTCTTCCACCATCGACCAGAGGTCCGCCGTAAAATCATCGGTCAAAAACGGCTCGAGTTCTTTCGGCAGCTGTTGCGCCTGCTCGTCACTGGTAACAAGACCCAGCTTGAACTCGGAGACCAGAGTCACGCTCATGGCGCCCATGCACCGCTGACACTCCAGATCAACCGGGGCCGCCAGCTCGCCCGAAACAACGCGACGACGCTCACCATCCATAAAAAAAGACAGTTTGACCCGGCACGCAGCGCCTTCCGAAAACCCGAGAACGGATTCCCGAAAACGGCCAAGCCCGCTGATGGGAATCACTCCCTCCAGTGTGCTGTTATGTTCCGCTAACCGGTAAGGATCAACAGATTTGGGCAACTCGGCGTTGGACGCGTTTGACATAGGCGCGCAATTTTAGGGGCGCAGCCGGCCGCTGTCAAAGACTTCGTTGCTTTTTCACGGGGGTTCCAGTGCAGATAGGTGTAATTTACGATAATCGCACAGCAGATGCACCGGCCAGGTACTTAAAGGACTCGATCAATGCCCCCAAAACCGCTTTTACTGGCGTCTTCATCACCTTACCGGAGAGCGCTCCTGGAGCGGCTTGGCTTGCCGTTCACCTGCGCAAGCCCGGATATCGACGAATCACCCCATGAAGGCGAGACCGGCGAGGCCCTGGCGACACGTCTGGCCGAGAGCAAGGCCCGCGAATTGGCGGACCGGTTCCCCGGCCACTGGATCATCGGCTCGGACCAGGTCGCCTGCCTGCCCGACGGCTCGGTACTGAGCAAGCCCGGCAACCACGAAATGGCGACAGAGCAGTTACGCCAGAGCAGTGGTCACAGGGTACTGTTTCTAACAGGCCTGGCGCTGCTCGACTCCGATTCCGGCAAAATCGACAGCCTTTGCGAGCCGTTTAACGTCAGGTTCCGGGAACTGGCTGATGAGGAGATAGAGGCCTACCTATTGCGGGAGAAACCTTACGACTGCGCCGGCAGCTTCAAGATGGAAGGCCTCGGCATTACTCTGTTCGAGGCCCTTGAGGGCCGGGACCCGAACAGCCTGGTGGGCCTCCCCCTTATTGCCCTGAACGCTCTGCTGAGGCAATGGGGCCGGAATCCCCTGCTGGAAAACCGGCCTGCCTCATAAGGCATTACCGAAGCTCGAGCCGGGACTCGACCAGTTGACTGGCGAAACCCTCGCCAAAGGCGACACCAAGCTGATCAACAATATCCTGGAACGGTGATTTGCGACGGCTGTAGTCCACCAGTTCCTCCTGACCTATGATCTGCCGAGCAACGTGTGATGCGCTGCCGAGCCCATCAGCCAGGCCAAGCTCAACGGCCTGCTCGCCACTCCATACCAGCCCGCTGAACAGGCGCTCATCATCCGCCAGGCGATCACCACGCCCTTGCTTGACCGCTTCGATAAACTGTTGGTGGGTGTTTTCCAGGACACTCTGCCAGAAAGTGACTTCCTCTTCCTGCTCCGGCGAAAACGGATCAAGGAACGCCTTGTTCTCACCGGCCGTGTAGAGACGGCGATCCACGCCGATCTTCTCCATAACCTCGGTAAAGCCGAAACCGCCAGCCACCACCCCAATCGAGCCGACAAGGCTGGCCCGGTTGGCATAGATCTCATCAGCGGCCGCAGCAATGTAATAGGCTCCGGAAGCGCCGATGTCCGAGATCACGGCGTAGACCTTTTTCTCGGGATATTCCTCCCGCAGGCGCTTGATCTCATCGTAGACATACCCGGACTGCACCGGGCTGCCACCCGGGCTGTTGATGCGCAGAATCACTGCTACCGAGTTTGGCTCTTCGAAGGCTGTTCGCAGAGAACCTACAATATTGTCTGCACTGGCCAGTTCGTCGGCAGCGATCGGACCGTTTATTTCTACCAGAGCCGTGTGCTTGCCGGTTACACCCTCCAGTGAATCGCCCAGGGGAAACTTGATCAAAAACAGCAAGGCAATCAGGTAACCAAACGTCAGGAACTTGAAAAAGATACCCCAGCGCCGGCTCTTGCGCTGCTCAGACTGCAGTGACATGACGAGTTTTTCGATGAGCTTCCAGTCACGTCCGGACTCGGGCGGAAGCTTCGGCGACTTTCGCCCGAAAAACGGCTTACTTTCTTTTTCAGGCTCCACCGGTTGGTCACCCCAATCGGCAGACTTGTCAGATTCCCAGTCACTCATGTGCGCATCCTGTCAGCAACGTCAATGAATTCGGTCTGTTTACAGCCCCAGCACCCGCCGGAGGTCTGGCACGGATTCAACAATGGCATGGGGCGAATAATCACCCAACACATCCCGCTTGTGCACACCCCATTCAACGCCGATGGAGGGCATGCCGATACGCCGGGCCATATCAAGATCGTATCGGGTATCGCCAATCATCACCGCCTCTTCGGGCTCAATGCGATAGAAACGAAGAATCTCCTCAAGCATGGCAGGGTCAGGCTTGGAGCGCGTCTCATCGGCACAACGGGTGATCTCGAAGTGGTCGCCAAGACCGCTGGAAGCCAGCGCAAAGTCCAGGCCGCGCCGGCTCTTGCCGGTTGCCACAGAACAACTGCGACCGGATCCTCGCAGATCTGCGACCACATCGGCCATACCGTCAAACACGTTTTGCGGCGTTGTCACCTTGCTGAAGAAATAGCGCCCGTACCCGTCGCGAATCCTGTTCATTTCTTCCCGACTGATACCGGGATAAAGCTTCTCCAACGCCTCGACCATGCCAAGCCCGATAATATCCCGGTACGCCTCACGCTCCAGGGCCGGAAAGCCCAGCTCGGTTGCCGCCTGATGGAGGCTATCAGCAATATGCTCAACCGAGTCCACCAGGGTCCCGTCCCAGTCAAAAATTACTACTCTGACGTTCATTGATCGTTTCCTTTAAGACGCCCGGAAAGTTTCCTGAGCACGTCATTGAATGCATCGTCGTAAGGCGCCTCAAGGCGCATAGCCTCACCCGAGACCGGCAAGGTAAACTCCAGGGCCCGCGCATGCAGCATCAGCCGTTGCCCGCCAATGGACCGGAACGCCTTGAGGCTGACATCATCCATATACTTGTCGTCACCCGCAATCGGATGACCGGCCCAGGCGCTGTGCACGCGGATCTGGTGCGTACGACCGGTAATTGGCGACGCCTCGACAAGGCTGTAGCCCGCGTAATGCTCGAGGCAGCGGAATGTCGTCAGCGAGGCCTTGCCGGCAGCGTCAACCTTCACCCGACGCTCGCCATTGGGCATCTCGTAGCGCAGCAGAGGCACATCCACCCGGTCAACGCTGGCCGGCCAGTCGCCGGCGACCAGCGCATGGTAATGCTTGCGGATTCGTTTCTGGCGCAGCTCATCCTGCAGGTACCGAAGCGCCGACCGCTCCTTGGCCACCATGATCAGTCCGGACGTATCCCGATCCAGACGGTGAACGAGCTCCAGAAACTTTGCCGCCGGGCGTGCGGAGCGAAGCACCTCGATCAACCCGAAACTCAGGCCGCTGCCGCCGTGTACGGCGATACCGGACGGTTTGTTGACCACCAGCATCTGCTCGTTCTCGAAAACAACCGCAGATTCCATCACGCCCTGCACCCGGGAGCCGGGCGCCACCTGATCAGGCTTTTCCTTTCGGGTGATCGGTGGGATACGCACCTGATCACCGGTTCTCACCCGGGAATCCGGCTTGACCCGCCCTTTATTGACCCGAACCTCGCCCTTGCGGATGACACGATAAATAATGCTCTTGGGCACACCGCGAAGCTGGGCAAGAAGGAAGTTGTCCACCCTCTGACCATCGTTGTCTTCGTCCACGGTAACCCACTGGACGCCCTGACGGACTTCTCCACGAACAGCCTGACTCTCACTGCCGGCCCTGCTGGTTTTTTTTGCCCTCTCGGGCCGCGGTTGGGCTGGCTTTCTGCTCGCAGACTTTCGAGACATGAAGTTCCTTGGCTACTGGAGTGACTGCAGGATTGAACGGCTGCATGAATACTGTTATATTCCGGCGTGCTTTGCCGTTTGTCTACGGCCTGACCAACTCAAGTCAGAAGCCGGAGCGGCAGAAGTATACCGACACTATTCGAGAGTTTGAACGCCGTGCACCCAATCACTACCGGGAACGGCGAGAGAAATGCTCCCGGAGGACCAGGACAGATCTTCGAAAGGCTGCATCCTGTACCCGGGAGAGAGAAAAACCGCGCGGAAAACCGCGGGCGACATCGCGAAGAATCACTGCCACCCAGGGCCGGGCCGTCCAGCATACGAATACGACGTGAGACCCAGGCACCTGAGTGAACCTGAAAACGGATAACATGCGTCAACAGACACGAACCTTACACGACCTCTCCCTGCCCACAGGCAGCCGGATCGTCGGCGTTGGTCTCAGACCGAAAGGATCAAACCCCAGAAGGGTCTGATTCGTCTGGCCGCCGGTCCGCCCTTGATGTAACAGGGCCCGCGGCACGCACATCCTGCTTCGCTGATGCGATCCCCTCCGGTTTTCTGTCAAATTAAACGACAGGAACTCTTTCTTTCCATGAAAAGAATGCTTATCAATGCAACTCATCCCGAAGAGTTGCGCGTCGCCCTGGTTGACGGCCAGCGTCTATTCGACCTTGATATCGAATCCAGCTCCCGCGAGCAGAAGAAAGCCAATATCTACAAGGGCCGCATTACCCGGGTCGAGCCCAGTCTCGAGGCCGCGTTTGTGGATTTCGGCGCCGAGCGCCACGGCTTTCTGCCGTTGAAGGAAATTTCCAAGGAATACTTCAAGAAGTCGCCCGGCCAGATCGAAGGCAAAATCAACATCAAGGACGTTGTTTCCGAAGGCCAGGAAGTCATCGTGCAGGTCGACAAGGAAGAGCGTGGCAATAAGGGCGCAGCCCTGACCACGTTTATCTCCCTGGCAGGTCGCTATCTGGTACTCATGCCCAACAACCCCCGTGCCGGCGGCATCTCCCGTCGCATAGAGGGCGATGAGCGGGCGCAGCTCAAAGAAGCGATGAACGATGTTCAGGTGCCGAAATCCATGGGCATCATCGTTCGTACCGCCGGCATCGGCCGTACCACTGAAGAACTCCAGTGGGATCTGGACTATCTGGTGCAATTCTGGGAGGCCATCACTCAGGCCGCCGGCGAGCGCAAGGCCCCCTTCCTGATTCACCAGGAAAGCAACGTTATCATCCGTGCGGTTCGTGACTACCTTCGCCAGGACATCGGCGAGGTTCTGATTGACGCCAATGGCGTCTATGAGGACGTCCTGAATTTCGTTCGTGCGGTCATGCCCACCTTCGAAAACAAGATCAAGCTGTACAAGGATGAAATCCCGCTGTTCAGCCGGTACCAGATCGAAGGCCAGATCGAGACCGCCTTCCAGCGGGAAGTGAAACTGCCCTCCGGCGGCTCCATCGTGATTGATCCGACCGAGGCCCTGGTTTCCATCGACATCAACTCTTCCCGCGCCACGAAAGGCCAGGATATCGAGGAAACCGCGCTCCAGACCAACCTGGAAGCGGCAGAGGAAATCGCCCGCCAGTTGCGCCTGCGTGACATGGGCGGTCTGATTGTCATCGACTTTATCGACATGACGCCTGCGAAGCATCAGCGGGAAGTTGAACAGAAGATGCGTGAGGCCCTGGAAATCGACCGGGCCCGGGTTCAGGTGGGCAAGATCTCCCGCTTCGGCCTGCTGGAAATGTCCCGTCAGCGCCTGCGCCCCTCCCTGGGAGAGACACGCAGCGAAGTGTGCCCCCGATGTGAAGGTCAGGGCACTATTCGTGGCATCGAGTCCCTCGCCCTGAGCATCATGCGCCTGATCTACGAGGAATCGTCAAAGGACAAGACCGGCGAAGTACGAGCCGTTGTGCCGGTTTCCGTCGCCACTTTCCTGCTCAACGAGAAGCGCAAGCAGCTGGCCGACATTGAAGCCCGCCAGGAAGTGAGCGTTGTCGTGGTGCCGGTTCCGCATATGGAGACACCGCATTTCGAAATCATCCGGATGCGTCAGGATGAAACAACGCCCGAGCACATTTCCAGCCATCAGGTGGCCCAGGAGTACAGCGAGCGTGAAGAAGAAATCTTCGAGGCGCCCACCCCTGAGAAGCCGGTACGCGAGCAGGCTGCGGTAAAAGCGATCCGGCCGAGCGCACCCGCACCCGCGCCTGCCCCGGCCGCACCGAAGGCTGATGAAACCACTGAACAGGAAGAAGGCCTCTTCCGCCGGCTGGGACGCAAGATCGCTGGCTTCTTCAGTGGCGAGGAAGAACAGAAAGTCGAGAATCGCGAGCAGAGCCAGAGCCAGCGCGAAGATCGTCGCAACCAGGGCCGTCAGGACCGTCGCAAATCCCGGGTAGCCCGCGGTGAAGACCAGCGTGCAGGTGGCAACCGCAGTGGCAACGAACGTCGCCAGGGCGGCCAGCAGGGCCGTGGAGACGACAACCGTGGCCGCGGCCGCAACCGCAACGACGATCAGAACCGTGGCAACCAGAATCGCCAGGCATCCGAAAACAAAGGCCAGGATAATCGCGGAGGCGACAACAAGAGCGCCGATAACAAAGGCACTGAAAATCGTCGTGACAACCGTCGCGACAACCAGGGCCGCGGCCGCAACAAACCCCAGCGCGACCCGAAGGATAATCGCGAGCAGAAGGACCAGAAGGATCAGGGCCAGCAGGATAATGCAGCCAAGTCCGGTCCAGCGGACAAGACGGGTTCAGAAGAGAAACGCAGAAAGCCACGTCGCCAGCGCAACCGCGACGGCTCTCCGTCTGAAGCACCGGCCTCTGCTCCGGCTGATCGAAAAGCCGCTCGTAGCGAGAAGCATCAGAAGGACACGCAGCCGGAAAACGGTCGTGACGATGCCAAGCCCGAAGTGAAAGCCGAGCAGGTAAAGGAAACAGTCAACAAAGCGTCTGACAAGCCCGAAACCAGGGCCGAGACTGCGCCGGCGGCCAGCGAAGCACCGAAGCCGCAAGCTGCTCAGAAAGAGCCGGCAAAAGAGCAGAAGCCCGAGAAGGCATCCGCAGACAAAGCGCCGTCGGAGAGCAAGCCGGAAGCGAAACCGGCAGCGGAAACAAAACCCGCTGCAGAGAGCCCGGTTGAAAAGCAGGAAGCTGTTCAAGCGAAACCTGAAAAAGCCGAGCCCGCCAAGGCTGAACAAAGCTCCGAACCCCTTGAGAAGCCTGAGGAAAAGAGCAAAAACGTTACCGAGCAGGCTCAAGGCGCAGCCACAGACAAAGAGCCTGCCAAGAGCACCGCGGCCACTGATGAGCCAAAGCCGGTGACTGACCAGGCTACCGAGAAAAAAGAGGCAGCTCCGAGGCCAAAGCCGGAGTCCAAGGCCAGAGCCGACGGTGAACAAGCGCCGCGGGCGAAGAAGCAGCCGGCGAAGCCCAAGGAAGCGCCAGCCGCCAAGGTAGAACCGGAGGAGGCACCACAACCCGAGAAGGCTGAAAAGCCAGCGGAGGAGAAGGTAGCACCAGAGCGCAAGGCTCCCGAGGCTCAACCGGAGCCAAAGCAGCCGGAAGCAGCGCAGGCCAGCCCCGAAAAGGCCGAGCCCAAGAAAGCCGAGCCCGAAAAAGTTGAGGCCAAAACCGCAGAGCCAGTGAAGGAAGAGACGCCTTCCGCTCCGGAGGCAACGGCCAAGGACACGCCTGCAGATGCCCCGGCAGTCGACGTTCCTGTAACACCGGGCCGCGCTTACAATGATCCAAGAGAAGTCCGCAAGCGCCAGAAGGCCGCGGAAGAGGCCAAAAAGGCCGGGAGTAACTAACTGATGCTATCGAACTCCGACATAGAAGCGCTGGAAGACATCCTTTTTGCCGAGCCCTGGGGCGATGAAGCCCTGGATTTCTTCGGTTTCCATGGGGTGGTCTGCGCCAGCGTCGTCGGCCCGGCTGAACTGAGCGCGGAAGAAATCTTCCGCCTCGCCACGGGCACCGATCAGGTGCCCGACACCGGGATTCCCGAGGTGTTCAGGCGCTGCTCGACCCAGCTGGCCAATGACATGGCCCATTCCCTGGACATGGGGCAGTCTCTGGAATTGCCGGAGCCGGAGGATGGCGACCCCATGAACGCACTGGAAAACTGGTGCGCCGGGTTCGTGGACACCTTTCTGGAACACGAAGAAGAGTGGCTCGAAGCAGCCAGCGAAGAAGAAGCGGCGGACCTGATGGTGCCTATGCTGACACTCTCAGGACTGTTCGATGACGAGGACTTCCAGAAGGTTCGCAACAGTGAAAAGCTATCCCGGCAGATGGCCGACGCCATCCCGGACTCACTGACGGATCTGTACCTGCTGTTCCACGCACCGGATTAAACCGGCGCCGCACCCGGAACAGGTTGTCTGAACGAATGCCAGACCGGCTCAAGCCCGTCTGGCATTTTCATGATGCGGCCAAGCTCACACCAGGGAGCGCCGGGAAAGTGAAAATCACTGCCCTGGGATGCCAGCAATTTCTCTTTCCGACAAAGCTCTGCAAGAAACCCCAGATCACCACTGGATTGGCCTGAAGTAGACACTTCAATTGCCTGCCCCCCTGCCCTTCGGAAATCCGCGGTCAGCTCCCTGAGTTTGGTTGCCGTAAGCTGGTATTTTCGGGGATGGGCAAGAACCGCAACGCCACCTGCCTCGGCGATCCAGCGCACGACTTCTGGAAGCTCCGGCCAGAAAGCTTTTACATCACCGGGCTTACCGTTACCCAGATATCGCTTGAATGCCTGGGCAGCATTGCGAACAACGCCAGCCTCTGTCAGAACCTGTGCAAAATGGGGCCGTCCAGGCACGTCGCCACCGGCAGCCTCGGAGGCCTTATCGAGAAGGCCATCAACACCAAGCTTACCCAGGCGGTCCGCGATCATGCGGGCACGAGCCCAGCGATTCTCGTTCTGCTGCTCCAGCGCCTGCCTGAAACCGGCCTGCCCGGGATCAAAATCCAGGCCAACGATGTGGATGGTCCGGCTTTTCCAGAGGCAGGAAAGCTCAACCCCGGGAGTCAGGATGATACCCTGCGCCTGCGCAGCCGCCTCGGCTTCGGCAAGGCCAGCGATCGTGTCGTGGTCAGTAAGGGCCAGGTGGGTAACCCCCCGACCGGCAGCGCGCTCGACCAGTGCCGCCGGTGATAGCGCGCCATCGGAAGCCGTGCTGTGGCAATGCAGATCAATGCACAAATGCGGGTCTTGCGGTATAGTCACAAAATATCCTGAATCTTCAGATAACTGGCGGCTTGCCAGGGTTTAACAGTGTACCAGCCAACCCTTGCACGACACGACCGCTGATTGTCTGATCAACTATCCTGTCTTTGAAAACCTGTTCGGAGAGCTGAATGTACTACGCCATTATCAGTGAAGATGTCGAGAACAGCCTGCCGTTGCGCCAGTCTGCGCGTCCGGCTCACATCGACCGGCTTCAGGCCCTGAAAGCCGAGGGCCGATTACTTGTCGCTGGCCCTCATCCGGCGCTTGATACTCCAGAGCCCGGCGATGCCGGCTTTACCGGTAGTCTGGTAATCGCGGAATTTGACTCTCTGGAAGCGGCCCAGGCCTGGGCGGATGCCGACCCTTATGTGGAGGCAGGCGTTTATGACAAGGTTGTGGTAAAGCCTTTCAAAGCCGTCCTCCCGTGAGCGGGCCTTGGGGGCCCATGAGTTTATTGTAATGATGGCACGCTTGCACGGCGGGGCATCTGTGACAAAATTGCGCTTTTAATCAGACTCAGATTTCAACCGCAGAATTTCAGGGAACGTAACCAGTGACGCTTTTTCGTCTAGCAATCAGTGTGTTGTTCGCAGTGTCCTCCATTGCTGTTGCCCAGGCAAAGACTGTCTGGGTTGACGACCAGTTGTACCTGCCAGTGAGGTCAGGCGCAGGTTCCCAGTTCCGCATCATTGAAAACGCGGTTCCCAGTGGCACGCCGCTGGAAGTCATCGAGGCCTCCGATTCCGGATACACCCTCGTTCGCACTCCCAAGGGCACCGAGGGCTGGGTTTCCAGTCAATACCTGAGCGAGACACCCATTGCTGCAGATCGCCTGCGTACGGCCAACCGTCAGTTGGAAGAAACGCGCGCTGAACTCGCCCAGGTAAAAGAGCAGCTGTCTAACGTCGTCACTGAGCGCAACGCGCTGGAAAGCTCCGAAGCCTCGCTTTCTGACCGTTCACAGGAGCTCCAGGAAGAGCTTCAGCGGATCAAGAGTATCGCCGCCGATTCCATCAATCTGGAACGTCGAAACCGCGAGCTGCGGGAAGAGAACCAGAAGATTCGCAACGACCTTGAAGTGCTCACGGCTGAAAACGAACGTCTGGAAGCCAGCAAGGAATACGATTTCATGTTGCTGGGCGCGGGCCTCGTTCTCGGTGGCGTTTTGCTCGCACTGATCATTCCAATGCTCAAACCAACAAGAAAAACCGACAACTGGGCCTGATGCCATGAAGGATTATTCGGAGAAACGCGATTTCCACCGTATGCAGGTGAACTCGGAGATTGAGATCAGCGACAGCCAGGGCAACCGCTTCAAAGGGATCTGCCGTGATCTGAGCGCGACCGGCATGCAACTCTACGTTGAGCAGGCCGTGAACGTTGGCGAGGAACTTCACACGGTTCTTCACTCCAGCAGTGATCAGTTTCCGCCGCTGGAGACTGTCTGCGAAGTCATTCGCTGCGAACCGGAAGGAGACGGGTTCCTCCTTGGAACGAATATCAGCGAAGTCACTCGCTGAACGAAAAACGGCGGCCATTGGCCGCCGTTTTTGTCTCTGCCTCGAAAAGCCTCAAACCAGAGGCTTCTCAGAAACAATGATACCGTTGTTGTCGGCGTAGACGTAGTGTCCGGGATGGAAGGTAACGCCGTGGAAGGTGACCGGCACATTCAGGTCACCCAGGCCACGCTTTTCACTCTTTCTCGGATGGGTGCCAAGGGCCTGCACACCCAGGGCGGTGTTGCCAATCTCATCCACGTCGCGCACGCAACCATAGATGATCAGACCTGCCCAGCCGTTGCTCGCAGCCTTCTCCGCGAGCATGTCGCCCAATAGCGCATGGCGCTTTGAAGCGCCACCATCCACGACCATCACACGACCGTTCCCTGGCTGGCCAACCTGCTCTTTCACCACGGAGTTATCTTCAAAACACTTCACGGTCACAATCTCACCGCCAAATGCCTTGTTGCCACCGTAGTTATTGAAGCCGGGCTCTACAACCAGCACTTCCGGAAATTCGTCACACAGGTCCGGGGTAATTATCGTCGTCACGTTGTCGCTCTCCTTATCCTGGAAATAAACTCAGTCGATTTTTTCGTCGGCCAGGAAGAACCAGGTGTCCAGTACCGAATCGGGGTTCAGTGACACCGTATCAATGCCCTGATCCATCAGCCACTTGGCGAGATCCGGATGATCCGATGGCCCCTGCCCGCAGATACCGATGTATTTGCCGGCCTTCTTGCACGCCTGAATGGCGTTGGAAAGCAGCGCCTTGACCGCATCGTTCCGCTCATCGAAGAGGTGCGCGATGATGCCCGAATCCCGGTCCAGACCCAGGGTCAGCTGAGTCAGATCGTTGGAGCCGATGGAGAAGC
>NZ_DDOI01000089.1:32123-32259 GCF_002341575.1 Marinobacter sp. UBA2498
CCTTTTTCAGGGCACGGCATTCCAGCTCGAAGCAGTCCCGGAAGGTATCGGAGATATAGCGCGATGCACCCCGGAAACCGAGCATCGGGTTTTCTTCATCCGGCTCGTACAGAGTGCCGCCGATCAGGTTGGCGTA
>NZ_DDOI01000089.1:32349-39088 GCF_002341575.1 Marinobacter sp. UBA2498
TCAGGTTGGCGTATTCGTTGGATTTAAAGTCCGACAACCGCACGATCACTTTCTTGGGCGCGAACGCCGCTGCCAGGGTAGAGATGCCCTCAACCAGCTTGTCGACATAGAAATCCACCGGCGAGCTGTAACCGGAGATGCGTTTCTCAACGGTCTGCTTGATATCCCGGGGCAGTCCATCAAAGTTCAGCAATGCCTTGGGATGAACACCGATCATCCGGTTAATAATGAAATCAAGCCGTGCCAAGCCAACACCTTCATTCGGCAACGCCTGGAAATCAAAGGCCCGGTCGGGGTTGCCGACGTTCATCATGATCTTGAACGGGATGTTGGGCATGGAGTCCACGGTATTTTCCCGCAGCTCGAAATCCAGGGAGCCCTCGTAGATCATGCCGGTATCGCCCTCGGCGCAGGAGACGGTCACTTCCTGTGCGTCGGTCAGCAACTCCGTGGCATCGCCGCATCCGACCACGGCCGGAATGCCCAGCTCGCGGGCAATAATGGCCGCGTGGCAGGTACGACCACCGCGGTCGGTAACAATGGCGGAAGCCCTTTTCATCACCGGCTCCCAATCCGGGTCGGTCATGTCGGTAACCAACACATCGCCGGCCTGCACCCGGTCCATTTCCTTGATGCTGGTAATGATCTTCACCGGGCCACTGCCGATCTTGTGGCCGATGCTCCGGCCTTCCACCAGCACCTTGCCGGTTTCTTTAAGCAGGTAGCGCTCCATCACATTGGCAGACGCACGGCTTTTCACCGTCTCAGGGCGCGCCTGAACGATGTAGATCTTGCCGTCGTCGCCGTCCTTCGCCCACTCGATGTCCATCGGTCGCTGGTAGTGCTTCTCGATAATCATCGCCTGACGTGCCAGGTCTTCCACCTCGGCGTCAGTGATGCAGAAGCGGTTGCGGTCTTCCTGCTCCACCTTCACTGTTTCAACGAATTCACCTTCACCGGGCTTGGTGTGGTAGACCATCTTGATGGCCTTGCTGCCCAGATTGCGACGCAGGACGGCCGGCCGACTGGCTTCGAGAGTAGGCTTGTGTACGTAGAATTCATCAGGGTTTACAGCACCCTGAACGACGGTCTCACCCAGACCGTAAGAGGCAGTTACAAATACCACGTCACGGAAGCCGGATTCTGTGTCGAGGGTGAACATAACGCCACTGGCCGCCGTCTCACTGCGCACCATTTTCTGGATACCAGCTGAGAGCGCGACCATCTTGTGGTCAAAGCCGTGGTGGACGCGGTAGGAAATAGCGCGGTCATTGAACAGCGACGCAAACACTTCCTTGACCGAGGTGCGCACCTGTTGCAGCCCCACCACGTTCAGGAAGGTTTCCTGCTGGCCTGCAAAGGAGGCATCCGGGAGATCTTCCGCCGTTGCAGAGGAACGTACCGCAACCGCCATGTGTTCGTTGCCATCCTGCAGGGTGGCGAACGATTCCTTCAAGGCGTTCTCCAGGACATCCGGAAATGGCGTTTCAATGATCCATTGACGGATCTGGGCACCAACCCGGGCCAGTTCGTTGACGTCGTTGATGTCCAGAGCATCGAGAGCGTTGTCGATACGCTCTTTCAGTCCGTCAGTAGCGAGGAATTCGCGATAGGCGTGCGCTGTTGTGGCAAAGCCACCTGGAACGGTAACACCTGCGTTGGCGAGATTACTGATCATTTCGCCGAGTGAGGCGTTCTTGCCGCCTACCCGATCGACATCGGACATTCCCAGGTGATCAAACCAGATAATGTAATCTTCCAAAGCATGTCTCCCTTGAGTCTGTGAAGCTAAGAGCAAAATCGGGCCAGCGGTATCAAGCGGTAAAAGCAGACAATATCCACTGCGGAGTCTCGAACTTGGCGTGTATGATACTGTAACCTGCGGAAATTACCTAGGCCACCGAGCCAGGAATCAAGAACCAAGGAACCGGACAATACAGCATGAAACGCACTGCTTTTTTCATTTCTGATGGCACCGGCCTGACAGCCGAGGCTCTCGGGCACAGCCTTCTGGCCCAGTTCGAAAAGATCGAGTTTGAACGGGTTACTGTTCCCTACATTGCGGACGAAGAAAAAGCCCGGGAAATGGTCAAACGGATCAACAAGGCGGCCGAGACAGACGGCGCACGGCCGCTGGTGTTCGACACCATTGTAAACAGCGATATCCGGGAAATCATCGCCACTGCCGAGGGTTTCATGGTGGACATCTTCGGTACGTTTCTCAGCCCCCTGGAACAGGAACTCCAGTCTTCCTCTTCCTATACCGTCGGTAAATCCCATGCCATTAACAATGAAGGCAGCTATGAACGCCGGATCAATGCCGTCAATTTCGCGCTGGATAATGACGATGGCGCACGCACCCGGCATTACGACGAAGCAGACCTGATCCTCGTTGGCGCCTCCCGAAGCGGAAAAACCCCCACCTGCCTCTATCTGGCGCTGCAGTATGGCGTGAAAGCGGCGAACTATCCGATTACCGAAGAAGACCTGGCAGACCAGCAGATCCCGAAAGCCCTGAAACCTTATAAAGAGAAAATTTTCGGGCTGACTATCGAGCCGGAGCGGCTGGCGACCATCCGCAACGAACGCAAGCCAAACTCTCGCTACTCATCCATCAAGCAGTGCATGCACGAGATCGAGGAAATCGAGTTGATGTATCGGCGTGAGCGGATTCCGTACCTGAATACCACCGCCTATTCGGTTGAAGAAATCTCCACCCGAATCATGGTGACAACCGGTCTGAAGCGCCAACGCTAGGGGTACAGACGGCTGGAGGGCGTCATCGGGGCAGAATAAGAAAGGGGCCAGACCAAAAAGAGGCCAGATGAACACTTCATCTGGCCTCTTTTGTTTTGGCTTTACAGTTCCTGAATGTTCAGACCAAGCTTCTCGGCCCTGGCCCGGTTTTCCGGACTGGTTACCACGGCCGTACTGGCTTTCTCCGGCACCAGCCAGGTTCTGGCCACACGCTTCAGGTCGTCCAGGGTGACGGACAGCACCCGCTCCCGGAACCTGGCACGCTGCTCCGGACTTCGCCCAAACAGCTTGTTGTGAAAAGCATGGCGAGCAGCGCCCGCAGGCGATCTGGGCCTGTCGAGTTGACCAATTACACCAAGAATCGACTCTTCAAGCTCCTGATAGTCGTGGTCATTGTCCTGAAGCCACGCAAGGGCCGCGTCGAAATCGTCCAGCGTTTCCTCCAGGCGCGGATCACGGTAGGAGAAGAACCGGAACGTGCCATTCACGCTGTCCTGCCCGGCGCCGCCACCGTAAGCGCCACCCTTCTCCCGAATGGCTCGGTGCAGATAACCGTTACGCAAGAAACCACCCAGCACGGTCAGTGCCGCCGCATCGGGATGATCCACAGCGACAGTGCTGTAGGCCTTGGAGCAGAAGTTAACCTGGGTAGAAGTCAGCCACGCCTCACGGGTGGTGTAATTGACCGGTTCCATTTTCCAGCCTGCAATGCCCGCTCCAGAGGCATCACGCCAGCAGGATTTCAGATCATCAACCATCGCCGGGAGCTGATCCTCTTCACCAATCACCAGGAACTCCCGACCCTGCTTGCCGATCTTCTCGTGCAATGCAGAAAGCTTGTCACAGAGCGCCGTCAATTCCTCTGGATCCTTCAGGGCCTGATCTAGCTGCTTGGTGCCGCGAATACCGGCAAGACCACCCAGCCGGAAAGAAAGCCAGGCACCCGGACTCATACCCTGTGAAGCCGCGCCCATGGCCAGTGCATGGCCACTGCCGGTTACGGCCTGCTCGCGACGGGCCCGGATCTGCGCAATGATCTCCCGGATTCGCTCTTTCTCATCGAAGCGGGCACTGGTGTAGACATCCCGTAGAAGACGGGTCAACTCACTGCGATTACGGGCCAGAGCCTTGCCGTTGAAGATGATGTAACCGGACAGCGCCTGAACGTCATCAATCCGGCCCTTGGCGCTGAACGCTGCGCCGATACCACCAGACTCCGCAGAGATACGATCCTGCATTTGCAGGTAGTCCAGATCACCACAACCCACTTCGGAAATCAGCGTGGTGTAGTAAGGCACCAGAAGCAGCTCCTCTTCGGTCAGCGCCGGCACCGGGACAACAATCTGCTCGTAAACCAGACCGTTGGTACCACGGGCATAAACGGTTGCCGAAATGTCGCCGTCATAACGCCCTTCCGGCTCTGGCATCTGCAGAGGCACGTCTGACAGATCCACCTTTGGCAGAATGGAGTCATCGTCCTTCTGCATCTGGCGTTCTTCCAGCGCCCTGGCCCGGTCGACAATCATCCGGACCTCGTCATCGGTAAGCTCGGCCTTGCGACGGGCCAGCGCTTCACGGATGGCTTCCTGCCGGCGGGACTCGAGCTTTTCATCCGGCCGCAGGGTCAGGGTGACCCGGTGCGGGTTCTCAAGAAGCTTGCGGCGGATCAGATCCGGCACGTATTGCGGGTCCCGGATTTTCTCCCGGAGCGTTGCCAGGACCGGCTCCAGATCCAGCAATTCAACCGGATCACCGCCGTGCACCATGGGTGCAATGGCACTCATGATCAGCTGCAGGCCGTACGGGAACTGGTCACCAGCAATTTCCCGCTGGTGCAGTTCGAGCTGATGCAGGATGGCTTCCAGACGTTCCTGGCTGACGCCCTCCTCCACGACCTTGAGCAGCGTGGACTCGAGCAGGGCTTCCAGATCCTTGTGCTTGTCCGGCTCGCTGCCTTCGATGCCGCAAACAAAGGTCATTTCACGGTTGGAGTCTTCCAGACCACACATGGGCGAAGGTGCATGACCAAGATCCGTGGTTTCCAGGGCTCGCATCAGTGGTGAGGCACTGTTTTCCAGCAGTACCGCAGAGAGCAGTTGACCCTCCAGGTTCTCCTGCAAATCAAAACTGTGGCCCAGCAACCAGCCCACAACGATGTGAGTCTTGTTGTCGGTCCCCTCGCCTTCGTTGACCGCATAGCCCTGCTCTACCCTGACCGGGGCGAACATGCGCTTCTCGTCGCGAACCGGAAGATCGATGTCCAGCCGGTCGAACCGTTTCAGCGCCAGCTCTTCAAACTTCTCATGATGCTCATGAGCCGGGATATCGCCGTAGGTGGCAAATATCGCGTTGCTGGGGTGATAGTGGTGGCGGTAGAACTGCAGCAGGTCGTCGTAGCTCAGATCCACGATGTGGTCGGGCTCGCCACCGCTGTTGTAGTGATAGGTCGTGGTCGGGAAAAGGTGGCTGCTGAGGTTCTGCCACAGCTGGGACGTGGGCGAACTCATGGCGCCTTTCATCTCGTTGTAGACAACACCCCGATAAACCAGGTCGGTGGACGGATCTTCCGGCTTATCGAACTCAAGGCGATGACCTTCCTGCGCAAAATCCAGCGGATCGAGCTTGGAGAAAAATACACAATCCAGGTAAACCGACAGAAGGTTGTCGAAATCCTTTCGGTTTATGCTGGCGAAGGGATAGGCCGTCCAGTCGCTGCTGGTGAAAGCGTTCATGAACGTGTTCAGTGACCGCCGAATCATCATGAAGAACGGATCACGAACCGGGAAACGCTCGCTGCCACACAATGCCGTGTGTTCCAGAATATGCGCCACCCCGGTGGAATCCATCGGGAAGGTACGCAGGGCAACGAAAAACACGTTTTCGTCGTTGTCGGCTGCCAGATGCAGATGGCGGGCGCCAGTCTTCTTGTGACGATACTCCTCGACCTCGAGATTGAGTGTATCGATCCGGTGACTGCGAAGTTTCTCAAAGGCCGGATGAGTTGCGTTGTCGATCACTGCAGCCATTCAAACTATCCTGTCTTTAAACAATTGGAGAATTGTAGGGTAACACGTAGTATCGCTTATCATGCATCACTCCAGAAGCTATAGGGTACCGCGCCGTACATGACAACACCTGCACCTCAATCAAAGGCCGTTGAGGCCCCGGAAGTAGCCGCCTACTGGGCAGAACGTCGGCGGTACCTCGAGCGGATCCGGAAAGTACCGGAAGTCAGACAGCGCTTCTGGCGGGAAGTTGCCCTTTATCTGCTCCGCCGATTGCTCTGGTCATTCGGATTCTTCCCGATCTTCATCGCCTTCTGGGTGCCACTGGTGATGGCCAGCTTCAACCCGGTTGCGATGGCATCGGATCTGATTCCGGTGTTACAGAATTTCGTCGACTCGAACCCGGAGGTACAGGCAACGACCATTAGCACCCTGGCCATCGCGTGGGCTTCTATCGGGTTTTTCTTTCTCGTCTTCGATTTCGTGCTAACCCCTTTCAAATCGCCTTATCAATACGAAGCCGACGTGTACATGAGATCATGGGAGCAGCTCAACCATGATCAGCTTCCGGATAAAGTGTGATTTGGCCTGCATTCTCGGTAACTCCCCGTCACTTTCTGTTACATAGCGTTGCACTCACTGGGTAAGATGAACCGGTAGACAGAATTCCAAGAATGCAGGATCAAGAGGTTCCGTCATGGTCGATTTCAGACCGCTTCTGTTCGTCAATGCCCTGGCGCTCATGCTGCTGGTAACCGCCGGGTTTGCCTCGGTTCGGGATGACCTTCAGATAACAGAAGCCTTCGAACCACCCTCGACGGATCAAGCTGTTGCCTCTATTACTACCGAGCCCGAGCCGGCCCCAGAGCCTGTTCCGGAGGCATCCGCCAGAACCAAACAGGCTGCCCGGGAGTCGCGCCCACCCGTGGTGGAAGCCACTCCGTTTACCGTGCCATCCATGCCGGAGAACCCGGAGG
>NZ_DDOI01000089.1:39147-40702 GCF_002341575.1 Marinobacter sp. UBA2498
CCATGCCGGAGAACCCGGAGGTTCTGGCGGTAGCTGAACCGCCATCGGTATTGGCAACGAGAACAGACACCGCCCCGGCAAATCCGCAACAACCGGAAAAACAGCAGGAACCCCAGCCACCGACGCAGGCGCTGCTGGTACTACGCTCAAACGTTGTCGGCGATCAGGTCACCATCAACGGCAAGGAATATGGCGCGACCCGCCTGGATCTTGAGCTGGACCCGGGCCGCTACGAGGTCACCATCACCAAGCCAGGTTTCAAACCCTGGAACCGCTCCATTGCCCTGAAAGCCGGCAATGAGGTGACTCTGGTGGGCGAACTGGAGGCTCTGACCACGGTGAATTTCCGTGACGGGATCTGGATCGGTGGCGTGAAGACCGGTGATGGCACCTACCAGGACAACGATGGACTGCGCTACGAGGGGCATTTCGTGGATGGTGAATTCCACGGCCAGGGCACCGCGTGGTATCCCGACGGTGGCCGTTACGAGGGAGGCTGGTCTGCAGGCAACCGCGAGGGCGACGGTGAATGGCGCAGTGCCGACGGCTCGCGCTATTCCGGCGAATTCCGGGACAACCAGTTTAACGGCAAAGGCACGCTTACACTGGCAAACGGCGACATACTGACCGGCCACTGGAAGGACGGACAGCTTAATGGCCACGGTTCCCTGACCACCGCGGATGGCATGCTCTACGTCGGCGGCTTCCGGAACGACGAATTTCATGGCACCGGCACACTCACCTACCCCGACGGTCGCCATTACGAAGGCGAATTTTCCAACGGCGCCTTCCATGGCACCGGGGCAGAGGTCTTCGCCAGCGGCAAGAAATACGAGGGCGAATACATTGAAGGAAAGTTCCACGGTAAGGGCTTGCTGAAGAATCCCAACGGCAGCTCGATCGAAGCGACATTCCGTCATGGCGAGCCCTACGGACAGGTACGCCTGACCACAGCGGCAGGGGAAATTTTCACTGCCCGAACCACTGAACCCGGTGTCTGTTATCGGGACAAGAGCTACCGGGCCACAGAGTGCCCGAAACTGGAAGGCTGGTAATCATAACGGCCCGATAACAAACGCGTTTGCAGTAAACGATTGAGGTAGTGACATGGCGATCAAGAACGCTCTGCTGGTAGATGACTCCAAGGTGGCCCGATTTGCCCTGAGCAAACTGCTGGAAAGTCGCGATATGGAAGTCAATATGGCTGGCTCGGCCGAGGAGGCCCTCGATTTCCTGAACAGCCAGGGGCGTCCGGATGTCATCTTCATGGACCATCTAATGCCGGGGATGAATGGCGTAGAGGCGACCAAAGCCATCAAGGGCAACCCGGAGACCGCCGGCATCCCCATCATCATGTGCACATCCAAAAAATCGTCATCATTCATGGAGGAGGCCAGGAACTTCGGTGTTTACAACATCCTCACTAAACCGCCGCAAACGGAGGGCCTCAAAGAGGTTTTGGACCAGCTGGCCAGTGACGTCACAGGCGGAAACTTGCCGGAGCCACCGCTGCAATCTGAGCCGGCTGCCGCGGAAGAGGACGAACTGCTGAACG
>NZ_DDOI01000089.1:40783-43242 GCF_002341575.1 Marinobacter sp. UBA2498
AGGACGAACTGCTGAACGTACCTGCAGATGCGTCGGTGGAACTGTCGCCCAAGACGGGCGATTCAGCCAGCCGGAGCAACCCGCAAGCCAATGTGGTGCCCTTGACCAGCGAGTTGATTGAGCAGATCGCCCGTTCCGCAGTCAAAACTCACATCAACAACCGCCTCCACGAACTGCTCAGTTCCCTCTTTGACGAGCAGTTCGATCACCTGAAGCGGGCTCTGGATGAATCCCGAAGCAAACAGGACGCGGTGATTGAGGAACGCCTGAACGCCGTCACCGAAATGGTCGACGAACGGACCAAAAATCTGCGGGACGAAGTTGCCGCGGAGGTCAACCTGAACCTTGGCAGCGAACTTGCCGTGCTCAAGAAGGAGCTGAAAAAGAATTCCGGCTTCACGAGCGAGCATATGGCCGAGCTGAAAGATCACATCACGAGTGTGCAGACGATTGATACCGAGTTCTGGCAAACCCTTCAGTCCGAGGCTATTCAGCAAGCCCACGAGATCTCGAGGGAAACCGCTGAAGACATAGCCCAGCGCACAATCGACCTTTTTGTTGCGCAGCAGCGCTCGGCATCGTCCCGGGTCTACACCATTGGTCTTGCCATAAGTCTCGGCATCTTCAGCGTCGGGATTGCCTGGCTGTCTGGCCTGTTCGGTTGAGCAGGGTCCTGATCCTGTGCCAGTCTGCCGGGGTGTCCACATCATCGTGGATCCCCGGAATATCTACCCGGGTTGCACGCACCTCTGCGAGCAGTCGCCCGGCGCCCCTATCCCCCTCCAGATCCAACACCAGCGGCCAGAGCCATCTGGGTAAATAGGCGGGCACACCCGGCCGGCCACCGTAATCTGCAGCGATGGGCTGTTCCGGTACACAGCGGGCCGCCTTGCCAAAGGCCTCGAGGGCGTTCAGATCCAGTAACGGCTGGTCCGCCACCAGAACAAATACGCCCTTTACCGCTGGCCCCAGGCTGCGAAGTCCCGCTGACAGAGATGCCGAGATGCCCTCCTGCCAATCCGGCGCCCGCAACCAGGAAGAAGGTTGCCTCCGACAACGAAAGCGTATGAGCGGGTACCAGGCCCCACACACCACTCGAACTTCCGGGCTGAGGATTCGGCCTTGGGCAATGGCGGCGTCCAACAATGTGCGGTTACGGCAGTCCGTGTCTGTCCCGTCACCAGAAGCCAGCGGCAGGAGGGCTTTCGGCCGACCGAGGCGGCTCGAGGCACCGGCCGCCAGTATCAGTACCGGAAATTGCTGATCAATGTGCGAGTCGAGGTTTAAAATGATGAGTCCGATAGCAAAAAGAAATGAAGCAGTGGCCAACCGCCAGACTGCTGTATTCGGTGATTTTTGCTAGAATTCGGCCATCAATCAACCACACCCGCCTGGAAATTTGATGAACCATCTGTTTGTAGACAACCTGACCGTTATCGATTTTGCCTACCTGGACCCGACCCGTGGGCTGGTGGGTGAAAGCTGGATTGCGGATGTGGTGCTTGGCGGGGAGCTGGACGAACAGGGCATGGTGTTCGACTTCAGTAACGTAAAACGCACCATCAAGCGGGTGATCGATGAGCGTGTTGACCATCGTCTGGTGATTCCCCGCGGCTACCAGGGGCTGTCCTGGAGTGAGGAGCAGCCAGACACTTTTACCTGGGCTCTCACGGACGGCAGCCAGATCATTCACCGCTCACCGGACGAGGCCATTGTCTGGTTGTCCGCCGACCGGGTTGTGCCCTCGGCCGTGGCCTCTTTGCTGGAACAGGAAATAAAGGCCGTGCTTCCGGCCAACGTGATTTCCGTGGAGATCAATCTCCGGGAAGAGGAAATCGATGGTGCTTACTACCACTATGTCCACGGCCTTAAGAAACACCTGGGCAACTGCCAGCGCATCGCCCACGGCCATCGATCACCGATTCGTATCGACCGGAACGGCCACCGCGATTACGATCTGGAGCGCCGCTGGGCCAAGCTCTGGCGGGATATCTACGTGGGGTCCGAGGAGGATGTGGTGCGTCGCCATGTTGGCGAAGACGGCGTTCGCTATGTGACCTTCGAATACGAGGCCAACCAGGGCGAGTTTGCACTGACCCTGCCAGAGGATCGCGTGTACATGCTGGATACCGACACCACGGTGGAGCTGATTGCCGCCCACATGGCCGACAAGCTCAAGGTGGAGTTCGCGACAGACACCATCCGGGTGAAGGCTTATGAGGGTGTTGGGAAGGGTGCCATTGCCGAGCGCTGAATAAATCCGGGGTCAGATGGAAATTTCATTTGACCCCATTGTTGTCTGACCCGACATTCAGACACAAAAAAACCGCCAGAAGGCGGTTTTTTTGATGGCTTCCCGGTGGACTAAACCGTCAAGCCGTATTGGCGTCCCCTAGGGGGTTCGAACCCCTGTTGCCGCCGTGAAAGGGCGGAGTCCTAGGCCACTAGACGAAGGGGAC
>NZ_DDOI01000005.1:0-5141 GCF_002341575.1 Marinobacter sp. UBA2498
TCGATCTGGTCGCCATGTGCGTGAACGATCTGGTTGTCGGCGGCGCTGAACCGCTTTTCTTCCTCGACTACTACGCGACCGGCAAGCTGAACGTAGACGTTGCCACTCAGGTGGTTGCCGGGATCGGCGAGGGCTGCGAGCAGGCTGGCTGTGCGCTGGTCGGCGGNNATCTGGTCGCCATGTGCGTCAACGACCTCGTCGTCCAGGGTGCCGAACCGCTGTTCTTCCTCGATTACTTCGCTACCGGGGCGCTCGACGTCGCCCAGGGAACGGCCATTGTCGAAGGCATCGCTGAAGGATGCCGTCAGGCCGGCTGCGCGCTGATCGGCGGCGAAACCGCTGAAATGCCGGGCATGTACGAAGGCGACGACTACGATCTGGCTGGCTTCTGCGTAGGCGTTGCCGAACGCAGCGAGATTATTGACGGCGGCCGCGTCCAGGCCGGAGACGTGCTGATTGCCCTGGGCTCTTCCGGCCCTCACTCCAACGGCTACTCCCTGATCCGGAAAATTCTGGAAGTCAGCAACGCTGACCTCGAGCAGCCAATGGGCGATACCACCCTGGCCAACGCCTTGATGGCACCGACTCGAATCTACGTAAAGAATCTTCTGCAGCTGATTCGCGAAGTCGACGTTCGTGCCCTCTCCCACATCACTGGTGGTGGCCTGCCGGAAAATATTCCCAGGGTGCTGCCGAACGGCACCATCGCTGCCATCGATACGAACAGCTGGTCATTGCCCCCGGTATTCCAGTGGCTCAAGGACAACGGCGGCGTTGCCAGTGAAGAGATGTACCGCACCTTTAACTGTGGTATCGGCATGATTGTCTGCGTGCCTGCCAACCAGAAGGAGCTGGCCCTGGATACCCTGAAAGCACTGGGCGAACATGCCTGGCAGGTAGGCCTGATCGAACGTGCCGATGACGAACAGGCAGATGCCTGCGTTCGCTATGCACCGGGGCTGCTGTCGGCATGAAGGCAGATCAGACCCCGTTACCGAAAATCCTGGTGCTCGCCTCCGGAAGCGGCACCAACCTTCAGGCACTGATTGACGCCAGCCGGGGGCGGGATTTTCCCGGGCAGATAATTGCCGTTGGCTGCAACCAGCCCGGCGCGTTTGCCCTTGAGCGCGCGGCCCAGGCCAATATCGAGACCTTTGTGGTAAACCACAAGAATTTCGAATCCCGGGATGAGTTTGATGCCTCCCTGATGGCGGAAATCCTCCGATACAATCCGGATCTGATTGTCCTGGCAGGCTTCATGCGCATTCTGACCACGGATTTTGTTCGGGCATTCCGGGGTAAGATGCTGAACATTCACCCGTCCCTGTTGCCGAAGTACACCGGGCTGAATACTCACCGTCGTGCACTGGAAGCGGGCGATACCGTACATGGCGTTTCCATCCACTTCGTTACCGAAGAGCTGGATGGCGGCCCCGTGATTGCCCAGGCAGAAGTGGCGATTGTTTCCGATGACACGCCAGAAAGCCTCGCGGAGAAGGTACAGGCCAAGGAACACATCCTCTACCCCATTGTTGTGCGCTGGTTCTGTGAGGGCCGGATTCAACTGGGTAGCGATTATGTGTTGTTCGACGGCGAACCCTTGAACGCTCCGATGCGCCTGCCGGACAACTGAGGCATCGCCTGAACGAATTGTCATCCCCGCATCCTGCCCGAGCAGCTACACTGTCGCCATTGATGACGGTAATTGTTCGGGTTTAACAAGATGCTTTCACGACGTCTCATCAGATTTGGTTGCGCCGCACTGCTGGCCTGTCTCGGCATTCTCGCCGGACCGGTCACGCTGCATGCCGAGACCGAAGCGGACCTCACCCCCTTCGAGGCCAGCTATACCGCAGCCATGGAGAAGGGTCTCT
The DNA here is from genome assembly GCF_002341575.1 of Marinobacter sp. UBA2498. Lineage (NCBI taxonomy): Bacteria > Pseudomonadati > Pseudomonadota > Gammaproteobacteria > Pseudomonadales > Marinobacteraceae > Marinobacter > Marinobacter sp. UBA2498. Next base: position 1,875 of record NZ_DDOI01000005.1, read on the forward strand.
CCCTCAATGGCACCGCAAAACGCACACTCTCCTCCCAGGGCAACGATGTCTGGCTGTACCGCACGGATGTCGACTCGTTCATTGTCAGCATCGATGAATCGCTGGTATTCCGCTGGGAGGACGGGCACGTCATACCCATGCGATACCGATACCGCTTATCCGGTTTCCTGATCAGCGACCGCAAGAACTCTATCGACTTCGACTGGTCCGCAGGCGTCGCAACCGGGGAATACAAGGGAAAGCCCTTCGAACTGGCGCTGGAAGAAGGCCTGCTGGATCCGCTGGGCTACCAGCTTCAGCTGCACCAGGACATCAAGAATGGCAAGCGGGAAATGACCTATCGGGTGCTCGACGGTAACTCTATCGACACCGATCGCTTCGCGGTGATCAATGGCGAGAATATGAGCACCGGCAACAAACAGAGCGCCACCCTGAAGGCGGAGAAGGTTCGCGAGGATTCCAAGCGCCAGACGCTGATGTGGTTCTCGCCGGAGCAGAATTTCCTGCTAGTCCGCCTCAGGCAGGTTGAGCCGGACGGCAGCACCTACGAATTGAAACTCAAGGAAGCAGAGTTCGAGCGCTAGACCTCACGCCCGGCCTCGCGCCACACGGCCTTGACCTCATCGGCAATGATCCGGAGGCCCTCGGCAACCCGGTCGTCGTCCTGGGAGTAGGTCACGCGCAGACACTCATGCCGGTGCCTCCAGCCATCTTCCGGTAATCCGGGAAAGAAATAGTGTCCGGAAACGACCAGAACCCCTCGGCTCTTCAACCGCTGATACAGCTCAAGGCTGGAGATCGGCAGATCCGGGAACCAGAGCCACAGGAACATGGCGCCCTCGGGCTTGTGCACATACCAGCGGCAGCTGTCCTCTCCCATGGCCTCCCGGAACGCGGATACCGCCCGTTCCATCTTCGCCTTGTAGAACGGGCAAACCACATCTCTGCTCAGGGACAATATTTCGCCGGAACGAACCAGAGGCTCGGCCAGCATGGCGCCAAAACTGCCCGTGGCCAGGTTCATAATGGCATTAATGCCTGACAACGCCTTGATCACCGGCTCGGCGGCAATCACGATTCCGGTCCGCGCTGCCGGCAAACCAAGCTTCGAGAGGCTCAGGCAGAGGATGATCTGGTCGTTCCAGGTGGGTGTTGCATCAACGAACAGCAAGCTCGGAAATGGTGTGCCATACGCGCCATCGACGATCAGTGGTATGTCGTGTTGGCGGGCGAGCTCTTCAAGCCGGGCAAGCTCTTCGTCAGTAACGACGTTACCGGTCGGATTGGTGGGACGTGACACACAGATAGCGCCGGTCTCGCCGGTAACCTCTACGGCATCAAAATCCACCCGGTATTTGAACTCGTGGGCGTCGGTGAACGAGATGTCCGGCTGCACCGCATGGAACAGGCCCGGTTCAATGCCAGCGTCAGCGTAGCCGATGTACTCGGGCGCAAGCGGCAAAAGAATATGCTTGCGGTTACCGTCGCCGTAGTCTCCGCCAAACATGTTGAACAACATGAAGAAGGCCGCCTGGCTGCCGTTGGTCAGGGCGATATTCTCAGGTTTCAGGCCCCAGCCATATTCGCGGTTGAGCAGCTCGGCGAGCGAGGCGATAAACTGCTTTTCCCCCTGAGGCGGATCGTAGATGCCGACCAGACGGCGAACATCGCCCTCGTTACGACTCATATCCGCGAGAATTTCCTGTACTCTCTGCTGGATCTCGGGAATATGCCCGGGATTTCCCCCGCCCATCATGATCATGTCGTCGCCGGATGCCATGGCGTTACCCAGGTCATCCATGAGGGACGTGATACCGGCATCGGCGGTGAACTTGCGACCAAAAGCAGAGAGTTTCATGGGATAAAATCCATCTGACCTATTCTGAATACAGCGGGTAATACCGAAAGTGTAGCTTGCTCGCTCCCCAACGTTTATTCGGTGAGCGAAATGCCAAGGTTACTGACGCCCTCGTTGGCTGCATCCTCCCGGAGACGGGCCACGAACTGATCGGTTGGCGTGCGTTGGCGCTTCAGCTCCAGGATCAGGTCCCGCTGGAAGGTTTTGTCTTCTTTCATCAACGGGTGATGATCAAGCAGACGGACGAGCTCGCCTTCCTCGAGGTCTTCCCCTTCGGACAGCTCAATAAAGTTCATCACGGTTCCGGTCGCCATCTGTGACGCATCGGTAGCGCGGTGTTTGGAGGGGTTCAGGCGGTTCAGCAGAGCCTGCTCCAGTAGCTGACAGAAGTCGAAGGCCGGGTAAACACCGTAGGCGTCGTAGGCGTCCACGTCCGGCGACAGGGTTTCCAGTTTGGCGAGCAACTGCGGGATCGCCGATTCGGAGACGTCTTTTTGGAGCAAGTCCCAGCCAAGATCGAGAAGCTGGCGCATTTTGGCACCGGTCTTCAGGCCCATGGCATCGGCAAACAGGGCGTAGTTCGGGAATGAGCGCTCAGCCAGAGCGAGCAGGAAGGCGCATTCGCGCCATCCCTGCAGTTGTGAAACGGCTTTCAGGAACTGGTTGGCGTTCATGTCCTGGGCAGGGTCACGCCGGTCTGGCCAAGATATTTGCCGCCCCGGTCTTTGTAGCTGGTTTCACAGATCTCGTCGGATTCAAAGAAGAGCATCTGGGCGACGCCTTCGTTGGCGTAGATCTTCGCCGGCAGGTTGGTGGTGTTGGAAAATTCCAGCGTAACCTGGCCTTCCCATTCTGGTTCCAGCGGGGTGACGTTGACGATGATGCCGCAACGCGCATAGGTGGACTTGCCCAGGCAGATGGTCAGGACGCTTCGTGGAATGCGGAAGTATTCAACGGTGCGGGCCAGTGCAAAGGAGTTCGGCGGGATGATGCAGACGTCGCCGGTGTAGTTGACGAAGCTGTTTTCGTCGAAGTTCTTCGGGTCCACGGTGGCGGAGTGGACGTTGGTGAAGATTTTGAATTCGTTGCTGCAGCGTACGTCGTAGCCGTAGCTGGAGGTGCCGTAGGAGATCACGCGGCCTTTTTCGGTTTCACGAACCTGTCCGCTTTCGAACGGTTCGATCATGCCGTGTTGTTCGGACATCCGGCGAATCCACTTGTCGGATTTGATGCTCATTGGCGAAGTCTCGTATCCACTGGGAAAATTGGGGCGTAGTTTACCTTTTCCCTTGGGGTCTGTCGAAGGCTGTCGAGTCTTTACTTCTGGGGGCTGCGGCTGGGTGCTCGGACCTCAGAATTGGCGGGCTGCGCTCATAGGAGCAGCCTTCCAAAACCCGCTACGAGCACAT
>NZ_DDOI01000066.1:0-1337 GCF_002341575.1 Marinobacter sp. UBA2498
CAGTTTTCCTCTGACAGCACCGCTGAATTCATTGCATTGTTGATGAGCGGTAAAATAGCCCGAAATTCTGTTATATGCTTGATTTTATGAAAGAGTCGGGTACTGTGGAACCTGACAGCATAAGGGCTCCACATTCCACATGAACATCCGCCATTACTTAACTTGTCTACTGGCCTTACTGATTGCCCTGCAATCTGTGGCTGCCATGGCGGACGTTCACCAGCTTCATCAATCCGGGACGGAGCACCTGGAATTCGACCATTCGCATCAATCCACTGCCACTGATACCCACAACGACAATCTGCTCGCCAAGCAGACACCCGATCAGCCCGGACAGTCTGTATATGACTGCCACCATTGCTGCCATTGTCATGGCCACGGCTCTGTCGTTCTGATCGGAGCCACTTCACACTTAGCCGATTTATTCTCAGAAAACGGACAAGCCGACTATCAGGCCAACCTCACCTCTGGTATTCCCCCCTCTCTGTTTCGCCCTCCAATCGCCTGATCGCGCCTCAACAGCACGTCATCAGCCTCTGTAGCCTTGGGTTACAGCGAACAATTGGTATTTATTTTAGGGTGAAACATCATGAAACAGATCGCTATTGGGCTCGCGCTGAGCCTCGCGCTTGTCAATTCCGCTCAGGCCGAAAACAGCTTGCCTGAAATTGAAGTCGTCAATACCGACAACCAACGCTGGCATTTCCGCCAGGTGACCGTGAACCATACCGCCGCGGAGCTGACCGTCTTCGGACGGATGGATGCTCACCTGCGCTACGGCCTTCCCCGAGGCCATGTAGACATCGCAGCCTGGTCTGCTGATAACGAATTGATTGCGGAAACAACCACTGATTACTCACCGCGCCTTCTCACCAGACGCGCATCACGCAAGGGCGGCGTGCGTTTTTCTGCAAAGCTCCCCGCCTTGCCTGGTGATACCGTAATAAAGGTCGCCTTTCACCGGGATGAACCCCAACAACGGCAAAATCCGGTGCACGACCAAACCGTCGCACGCTGAATTTCAGGAGCATCAATATGAGACGATTTGACTGGCCCAGACGGGCCTTGCTGGGCGCGTGCGTGCTTTTTCTGCCCATGTTTGCTTACGCAGAGACATCGAGTTGGAGCGCCTGGCTCGCCTCCCAGATACAACAACACCCCGAGGTGCTTGCCGCCCGCGAGCAATTGCTGGGCTCCAACGCCAGCGCCGATGCGCTGGAGCAGCCGCTTTACAACCCGGAGCTGTCCACCGATTTGGAGCGTAATGGAGAGGAAGACAACTACCGGGTCGGCGTTCAGCAGACCATCGACTGGTGGGACAGACGGGGTGCAAGACG
>NZ_DDOI01000066.1:1439-2081 GCF_002341575.1 Marinobacter sp. UBA2498
CGGCTTTATGCGAAGCGCCGCCGAAGCGCTGTACCAGCAACAAGTGTTGGACAAAACCGCCGAGGCGCTTGCCGCACTGGTGGAGTGGCATGCCGCCAACCGCGCCGCCGCCATTGCCCAAGCGCAACAGCAGCAACTTAACGCCTTGCTCGAACAGGTGGATAAGCGCCAGCAGGCAGGTGATCTGGGCAGCATCGATGCCGAACTCACCTTTCTGTCCCTGTCACAGCAGCTGGCTCAGGTTGCCGAGGCCGAAGCCGCGATACAGAAAGCCGAAATCCGGGTTCGCGAGCTGCTGCCCGCATGGGCGCCCACGCGAGGCGGCATTCCTGATGATTTCTGGCCCTCCCAGCCAGACTTGACCTCGGATCAGGAGTTACTGCAACACCCGGCCGTAGCCAGCGCCCACGCCCGCTGGCAGTCGCTGAAGGAGGAAGCTGAAGTGACACGGCGTACCGCCAAGGCGGAGCCCACCTTTGGCGTCAATTTCGGTCGTGATGGTGGAGAGAGCGTTGTCGGGCTGACCTTCTCCATCCCGTTGAATGTCCGCAACAACTTCAGTGCAGAAACTCGCGCCACCGAACGCATAGCGCTGGAGGCCGAGGCTCGTTTTCAGGCTATCTACCGCAAGCAGCGCTTTGA
>NZ_DDOI01000066.1:2220-2884 GCF_002341575.1 Marinobacter sp. UBA2498
AGCAATATCGCCGCTGGCAAGAGGTTGTTCAGGGTCGGGTCGAGAACAGCGCCGAACTGCTGAAACGGCAATGGCGCACGGGTGATCTGTCCACCACTAATTATCTGCTGGCCTTGAATCAACGCACCGAAAGCCTGCTGGCAGGCATTGAGCTGGAAAAGCAGACACGGCTTGCGCTCACCGAAGCACTTCAGCAATCGGGCCACCTGATCAACGCAATAAAGTCATCGACCGCGTCAACGAATTAAACAGGAATGATAAACATGAATAAAACACTGGTAGCCATCTTGGTGGCGGGTCTTGCGACCGCAACCGCCAGCCACGCCAAAGAATCTGAGTCTGAGCATGCACGTGAGCATGGGCAGGAAAAAGCGATAACGGCGGCACCCCATAGCGAACAGGATAATCATGACGATCATCGTGAGGAAAACCATGAAGAGCATGATGACCATAAGCCTGACACCGAGCACGGCCACGCGGAACACGGCGAGGACGTCAATAGTGATCACAAGGATGCGCACGATGATCATGGCGACGAAAATCATGATGAACACAGCGCCCACGACGAGCACAACTCCGGCTCAGAACACGGACATGAAGAGCATAGCGAGGGCGGTGACCACGGTGATCATGGTGGGCATGGAGGTCACCAAGAAGCTGCTTC
>NZ_DDOI01000066.1:2908-3441 GCF_002341575.1 Marinobacter sp. UBA2498
CTGAACCCGGCGCAAATGACCCTGGCCGATATTCAGATCAACCCACTGACTCCCAGAAAGGTCGATTATCAGCTTTACGCACCGGGGGAGATCCTTTCCAACGGTTACACCAGTTACCGAGTATCGCCCCGGGTGCCTTCCGTGGTGCTGCGCCGCCATGTCGCCCTCGGCGATCACGTCGAACAGGGTCAGCCGCTGGTTACTCTGTTCAGTGAAGCCGTGGCGCAGGCACAAGCCAATTACCGCACGGCCTGGCCTGAATGGCAAAGAGTAGAGGAACTTGGGCGCAAAACCGTGGGTGAACAGCGTTACATCACGGCCAAAACCAGCCTGGAGGCAGCCCGGGCGACGCTGCTGGCCTACGGCCTTTCGGCCTCGGACTTGCAAGCGTTGGTCGCTCCTCAGCAATCTGTTGCATTAGGGGAGTATATCCTGCATGCCGAGATTGACGGCGCGGTGCTCAGCGATGATTTCGAGCAGGGGCAGCGCATCGAGGCGGGCGCGCCCTTGATTGCGTTGGCCGATGAAAAGCA
>NZ_DDOI01000066.1:3542-6415 GCF_002341575.1 Marinobacter sp. UBA2498
AAAGCAACTCTGGGTGGAGGCCCACCTGCCCGCCGATCTCTCCCTGACGCTGGGCGCGGGAACAAGAGCGGAAGTGGTGGCTGGGGATGTCCGTGTAAACGCCAAGGTCACTCAGGAGGCGCACACCATTGACCCCATCACCCGTACCCGTACCGTGCGCCTGTTGGTCAATAACCCGGAACACCGCCTGCACCCCGGCCAGTTCGCCGAGGTGTATTTCCGATTCCAGACTAAAAGACCCGTGCTGGCGGTACCCGAAACCGCACTGATGCGCGGCGCAGACGGAGATTGGACGGTATTCGTGGAAGACCATCCTGGCGAATTCCAGCCAGTGGAGGTGAAGCTGGGTCGAGCGCTCGGGCCGCTACGTGAAATTAGCGGTGTCGGTCCGGGGGCTCGCATCGTCACTCAGGGCGCTTTCTTTGTTGCCTCTCAGATCGCCAAGGGCGGCTTTGACCCCCATAACCACTAAGCAGTAGGAGACCCCATGTTTAACCGAATTATCGATTGGGCGGTCATCAACCGATTGCTGGTGGTGATAGCCCTGATCACACTAACGGTCAGTGCCGTTTTTATTATTCCAAAACTGAATCTGGATGCTTTTCCGGATGTGACCAACGTGCAGGTATCTGTCAATACCGAAGCACCGGGGCTGGCTGCCGAAGAGGTGGAACAGCTTATTACCTATCCCATCGAAGCCGTGATGTACGCCTTACCGGATGTGGAAGAGGTGCGCTCCATTTCCAAAACCGGCCTGTCCGGCGTCACCGTAGTCTTTAAAGAAGGCACCGATATCTATTTTGCCCGGCAACTGGTATTTGAGCGGCTTCAGGCTGCCAAGGAGCTGATCCCCGATGGCGTCGGCACGCCGGAAATGGGCCCGAATACTTCCGGTCTGGGTCAGGTCTATCAGTATCTTCTCGTGGCCGAACCCGATGCCGGTTTCGATGCCATGGCATTGCGCAGTTTGAACGACTGGGTGGTGAAGCTGCTATTGATTCCGGCCGAGGGTGTGACCGATGTGCTATCGTTCGGCGGTGAGGTGCGTCAGTACCAGGTAAACCTGAACCCGTCCCGACTGTTGGCCTACGAGCTGACCCAGGACGAAGTCATGATGGCACTGGAGCGCAACAACACCAACGTCGGCGGCTGGTATATGAACCGGGGCCAGGAGCAACTGGTCATTCGGGGCACCGGTTGGCTGGATCATGGTGAACAGGGATTGGAGCAGCTCCGCCAGGTGCCACTCAAAACCGTGGATGGTACCACCATCACCGTGTCCGACGTGGCTCAAGTGGCGTTAGGCAGTGAAATCCGCCAGGGTGCGGTGACCATGTCGCGCAAGAACGCCGACGACAAGGTGGAGAATCTCGGCGAGGTGGTGTCCGGCATCGTGCTCAAGCGAATGGGGGCCAACACCAAGGCCACCATTGATGGAGTCAGTGCGCGCATTGAGCGTATTAACCAGGCATTACCGGAAGGTGTAAGATTCGAAGCCTACTATGATCAGGCAGATTTGGTCAGCAAGGCGGTGCAAACGGTGGTCAATGCCTTATTGCTGGCGTTTGCATTCATTGTCGTGATCCTTGCGCTGTTCCTGATGAACCTGCGCGCCACCTTTCTGGTGTTGATTTCCATTCCGATCTCCATTGGTATTGCGTTAATGGTGATGGCGTGGTTTGGTCTGTCGGCTAATCTGATGTCCCTGGGCGGGATCGCAGTGGCCATTGGCATGTTGGTCGATGGCTCCGTGGTGATGGTGGAAAACATGTTTAAACATCTGACGCACCCGGATGCTGAACATGATGCCCTCAGACAATCGCGGGTGGATTCGGACGACGAAGATCCGGTTGACGCAATCCATGACCGCCATGGTATCGCCTTGCGCCTGCAAGAGGCAGGAAAAGAGGTAGCGCGCCCCATCTTTTTCGCCACGGCCATTATTCTGGTTGTGTTCATGCCGCTGTTCAGCTTTGAGGGTGTTGAAGCCAAACTGTTTCAGCCCATGGCCATCAGTATTATGCTGGCCATGCTCTCTGCAGTGTTGGTGGCCTTGATCATTGTGCCTGCATTAGCGACATACCTTTTTCGAAGGGGAGTTCGCCAGCGCGAGAGCTTTATATTGAAGCCACTCGATTTGCTTTACCGCAAAGGTTTAGCCTGGGCGATGGGCCACAGCAAAGTAGTGGTGGGTGTTGCCGCTGTCATGGTGGTAGCTGCCGCGCTGGTTCTGCCCCGCCTGGGCACCGAGTTCGTGCCGGAGCTGGAAGAAGGCACCGTTAACCTGCGCGTCACTCTCGCTCCGTCTTCCAGTCTGGATACCGCGCTGGAAGTAGCCCCCAAGCTTGAGGCAATGCTGATGGAATTCCCGGAGGTGACCTATGCGCTGTCGCGCATTGGCCGGGCTGAAATCGGCGGTGATCCGGAACCAGTTAATAATATTGAGATTTATATCGGTCTCAAACCGGTGCCGGAATGGACCAGTGCAGACAATCGTTATGAGCTCCAGGCATTGATGGAACAGAAGCTAGAGCAACACCCGGGCTTACTGTTCAATTTCTCGCAACCCATCGCAACCCGTGTGGATGAGTTGCTGTCAGGTGTCAAAGCGCAGCTTGCTATCAAACTGTTTGGTCCTGATCTCGCCGTGCTGGCCGAGAAGGGCCAGGCCATTGAGGCCGTGGTTAAAGAGATCGAAGGTGCCCGCGATGTGGCCATGGAGCAAATCGCCGGTGAATCGCAGCTGGTGGTGAAACCGGATCGCCGCGCCTTGTCCCGTTACGGCCTGGCCGTGGGCGATGTGATGGCACTGGTGCGCGAAGGGCTGGGTGGTGTGAGCGCCGGTCAGATCATCAATGGCAACGAGCGCTACG
>NZ_DDOI01000150.1:0-4361 GCF_002341575.1 Marinobacter sp. UBA2498
GATCATTCAGATCTTCGTAGCCACCGGCCACACCGTAGACCCGTTGCCGGACCAGGGACTTGAGCTCATGACGAATCATCCGGGGATCCCGCTGGTCGGTCAGAGTCTCGGCCAGCCGTTGGGTTAACCGGTGTTGTTTGTCGACTTCGCGCAGTAACAGCAAGCCGGCATCGGAGGTGATATGGCCTCCGGAGAAGTCGGTTTCAATCTGGCGGCGGGAAAGTGGCGAGAAGGTCAGTTTTTGAGGTACCATTTTGGATAGCGGTTGTTGGTGTTGATTGATGGTGTAAGGTCCTGAAATTTTAACACTTTCAGCCGCTTTCTTTTATCCCCTCATGAGAAATTCGGGCTAGAGGGCACAAAAAAGTTGGTGGAGCTGCTTGAGAAGTACCCCACAAACGCCGAGCTTCTGAAAAACATCCCCCATTCTTTTGACAAGGCGTAAGCGTAGCGTTCAAGACAGGGCGTTTTTGAGGAGTAGGTATGTTCCACATTCACGTCGAGCGGGTGCTTGAAAAGGATATTGATACGGTTTTTGAGGCCATGGAATCGGCTTTTCCTTTCGGGCTCTTTCGAGCCGAAGATGAACCCGGCGATGCCAACGATGCAGTCCTCGGCGCCAATGTCGCAGAGGTTTTCTGTGGTTTCTTCAGCCACAGTTTTAGAGAGGTGCTTTCCGACCCATTTTGGGTATAATTGTACCTTAATTGGGTATTTCGGGGTTTGTATGGGAAATCAACAGCTTTCGAAGCAAATGGGAATGGCGGAAGCGCTTTTCCCCGCGACCCGGCAAAAGGTTTTAAAGCTTTTTTTCTTGAGGCCCGATGCCGAATTTGCTCTACGTGAGGTAATTGATGCGGTTGGCGCAGGGTCTGGTGCAGTGCAACGAGAGGTAGCGCGGCTGGTCGATTGCGGACTCGTTTTTCAAGATCATCGAGGCCGGCAAAAGCGCTACAGAGTAAATCGAGAATCCCCGATTTACTTTGAGCTCGCCTCTCTGGTGACGAAATTGCTCGGCCCAGAATCTCAGATCGATGCTGCGTTGCAACCTCTGTACCCTGAGATTGATATCGCGTTGCTTTACGGCTCGGTGGCGAAGGGTGTTGATCACGCGGGAAGCGATGTTGATCTCTTGCTAGTATCCGACACTGTGAGTCTGGAAGATATTTTCGAGACCCTTGATCCGGCAGAACGTTCGCTCGCTCGGACAATTAATCCTACGGTGTATACTCGAAGCGACTTCAGAAGCCGTATTGTGAAAAAGCAATCTTTCCTTACCAGGGTCCTGGATGGGCCTTACATCCTACTTAAAGGGAATTTGGATGAATTCGGAATCTCTCGACAATCTGGTCAAGATTAATAAGCTCCATCGGGAGCCTCCCGATGCAGAAGAAATCAAAGGATTGATACGCTCTGGGACCGTTCGTTTGAACGATGCACGTTTTGAATCGCTTAGCATCGAAAGCCGTTTTGATCTCTCGTATAACGCTGCACATGCGCTGTCACTCGCCGCTTTACGGCATTGCGGTTATCGGTCGGACAATCGCTATCTCGTCTTTCAATGTTTACAACACACCCTGGGGTTGTCGGCGGCGAAATGGCGGGTGCTTGATCAAGCCCATAAAAAGAGAAATCTGGCGGAATATGAAGGGGAGATCGACCTGAGCCCTGCCTTGGTTCAGAGTGTTCTCAAAATTGCAGAAGAGATCGAGGAGGCCGTTCTCAGGCTAACGGGCGATTGAAGAACGTATCGTCAAACTCTTGCATCGAATCCAGGGCTGCTCACCTCATTGAGCCAATAAAATCCAGTCGAAGCATTCGAAGCCCAAATTGGGTACAAAAATACCCGATTTGGGTATTTTGATAAGCGGTCAGCAAAGCGGGGCGGTCAGCGCATCGCGGAAAACACGCTGCACCTGTTCGAGCTGTGTTGTCACTGGCCCGGCGCACTGGTCGCCCAGCAGTTGGGCTTTGATTTGTCGAAGTCTTTGCAGCCGCTTATCTGGTAATCGCCACTGGTTTCACGATCCACTCAGGCAGTTCGCCTGATCAACTGAGCACAAACTCTCGTAGCTCTACAGGGAGAACGATAACGGGAGCAAGCAAATGAGCTTCAACTTAGCCGTCAACAAAAATCGCACCATTCTGACGTTGATGCTTTTACTCATCACACTGACTACTCAAGGGGCCGGCATGAACAGCCTGAGCGACTATCAGTGGAAAAACCGACTGATTCTGGTGCAAGCCACAGATGAGAATGCCGGCGAGATTGACACGCTCAGGAGTGCCCGGGCCGAAGTAGATGACCGTGATATCGTCTGGTTTGTAAACACCGGCGCAGACCTGGTTTCAAATCAGGATGGGGTTTCGAGCAGTCTAGAGAGCGAGATCAAGGCTCTGCTTGACCAGTTCCGTTCGGATGAGAGGGTTCTGTTGATCGGCAAGGACGGCGGTATGAAAAGCCGAGAGCCCAGTCTCGATCTCGACGCTATTTTCCGCCGTATCGACCGCATGCCAATGCGCATGCGAGAGATGCGCTCTGATTGAAGCACCAGGCTCTATCTCCGTGTTCAAGGGCTATACTGGAAGGGCCTTACGTCGACTGAGATTGACATTCCACTCCATGCCACGTGACCCCATCGGGGTGAGGGTTTCTGGCAGGCTTTGAAGTTGGGTAGATTGAATGACCAAAGGAAGGGAAGCAAACTAGCCAGATGAAACCGCTTTTTCTGATCGTTGCTTACCTTGCCGCTGTCACCCTGCCGTTGCTCCTGTCCGCATGGGTGGGAGGTCCACCACGCCAGTTCCACCAGGAACTGGCCTCCGGCTTTGGCATTCTTGCCTTCTCGATGATCCTCGTGGAGTTCATCCTGTCCGGGCGTTTCCGGGCCATTTCAAATGACGTGGGCATGGATGTGACCATGCGGTTTCACCAGGTCATGGCTCGCACGGCGCTCGCTTTTGCTCTGCTGCACCCGTTTCTTTACCAGGGAACGCCGACAGGAGGGCAGCGCCCATGGGCCCCCACGCGCCAGTTGACGCTCACGACTGATTTCTCCGATCTGGCGACAGGCATTGTTGCCTGGCTGCTGCTTACCGGCCTTGTTGTCATGGCCATCGGGCGCACCCAGCTGGGCTACCGATACGAGACATGGCGCCTGTTACACGGGATTGGCGCGCTGCTGATCGCGGTACTTCTGTTGCACCATACCGTGTATGCCGGGCGTTACGGATCGCAGCCGGTGATGACCTGGGTGTAGTTGGCCATGACGGGTGTGGCGATTGGGTCGCTGCTGATGGTGTACCTGGTGGTTCCCTGGCTGCAGAAGGCTCGCCCCTGGCGCGTGACGTCCGTGGTCCGGTTGACGCCAAAGCAATGGGAAGTGACCGTGACCCCCAACGGTCACCGTGGTCTGGATTACCGGGCCGGGCAATTCGCCTGGCTGAATGTGGGGCAAAGCCCTTTCTCGATGAAGGAACACCCTTTCTCCATTTCCATTGATGGCGAGCTGATGGATCGCGTCTTTTCAGAGCTGGAGTTCCGTGACTGGGTGTTTGTGATGTGCGGCCCGGCGGTCATGATGGATGTTGTTGAGGATCATCTTATCCAGCGGGGCACACCCGCTCACCGGATTCTCTCGGAGCGGTTCAGCTATGACTAATCCAATCCAGCGGCTGACTCAGCGGCGGCGGCTTTCTTTGGTTATCTGGGGACTGAATATAACCCTGGTCCTGATCCTGCTGGTTTTTGTGTTGCGCTGATGCGAAGGCAGGCCAGGGGTATGATCAGGTGAGCCCGATGCGCATCCAGCGCCTCGGTCAGCACTCCAGGTGTCGGGTTTCCCCCGTTTCCACATCGGTATAAGTGACCTTCACGGTTTTGAAGTTCAGGTCTACAAACAGGTGGCAGTAATAGTCGCCATGGCGCCAGGCCATGGCCACGCTTGAGTTGTTGGAATAGTTCAGTTCGAAGTGCCCATCAAAGGCCGGGTAGTTGCTGCGGAATTTCATCAGGTTCAGCAGTCTTTGCACCACCGGTTTCTGGATGTCCTGCTCCACCTCTTCCAGGCTGTAGTAATGCCGATTGATGTCTCGCAACTCGCCACTTTGTTCCATCAGTTCGTGATCGTTACAGCCGGCCAGCAGCCCCACGTAGTAAACCTGTGGGATGCCCGGGGTGAAAAACTGGATGGCCCGGGCGGCGATATAGGCGTCGTCGTTTTGCATCAGCGCGTCATAAAAGGTGCAGGTGAGCTGATAGATGGCACCCACGCTGTGAATGTTGGCCGCTGAGCGCCGCATGATGGGGTCCGCGCTGCGGGCGTCGATGTTGTCGATCAGTACTTTGATTTTCTCATCCG
>NZ_DDOI01000150.1:4430-7043 GCF_002341575.1 Marinobacter sp. UBA2498
GATTTTCTCATCCGGCAAAACGCCTTCCACATCGGGAATGCAGATGCCGTCATGGGTATCCAGCACGGTGACCATGTTGCGCGGGCACATGCGCAGCCAGTTCTTCAGATACACACTGTTGGCGTCCAGCAGTGAATACAGCAGCAGCGGCGGCAGGGCAAAGCCGTAGGGGTGCATGTTGCGCCGGCTGATGGCGTATTGGTAGCTGGTGTGGTCGTGTACTTCCGGCAGGCATTCCGCCCCGTGTTTCAAGGCAACCTGGTTGACCCAGTCGAGGATCTGATACACCTCCGGTTCCACCAGAAAGCAGCTGGTGCCGATCCGTTTGGTGGTGTATCCGAAGGCGTCCAGCCGCAGCAGATTAACCCCTTTTGATGTCAGAAATCCGATGTAGCTTTCCATCAGCTGATAGGCCAGGTCGGATTCGTAATTCAGGTCGATCTGCTGCTCGGTGAAGGTACACCATACTCGGGTTTTGGTGCCGTCGGACAAGGTCACTTCCCGGAAGGGTTCTTTCTCCTTGCGGATGTGAATCTTCGCCATGTCGTCCGGTGAGATCTCGCCGAATTTGTCCACGTGCACAAACAGATCGGCGTATTCCGAGTCGAAGCCGTTGGCAATGAAGTCGGTGAACTCCGGCGATTCGTCCGAGATATGATTAACCGTCAGATCCACGCACAGATCGTACTTTGCCGTAAAGGCTTCGATGTCGTCCCAGGTGCCCACCTTCGGGTCCACTTCCTTGTGGGTCAGCGGCGAGAAGCCGCCATCGGCGTTGGAGGGAAAAAACGGCAGGATGTGCAGCCCGCCGATGGCCTCGGACAGATGCGTGTCCACCACGGTGTAAAGGTCTTTCAGATTGTTGCCGATCCGGTCCGGGTAACAGATCAGCTGCACCGCATTTTTGAGCAACATGGTGTGGTTTCCTCCGTTCAGGCGGCGCAATGACCAATGGGCAGAATCTTTTCCAGTTTGGTGGCGCGGCGCTGTTCGGCGGTGTCGATGAATTCCCGCCCCCAGTAATCGATGTCGTAACGGCTGACCACTTCAAAGGCCTCGCTGAGGCGATTCTGTGCTTCGCTGCGGCTCATGGCCAGGGCGTAGTAGCAGGTGTCGGCAAGGTCTTGGGGGTGGTGGGGATTGGCCAGGATGGCACCGCGCAGTTCGGCGGCGGCGCCGGCGAATTCCGAGAGCACCAGCCTGCCACTGCCCTGGGTCAGGCCCTGGGTAGCAATGTATTCCTTGGCCACCAGGTTCAGGCCGTCCCGCAGCGGTGTAATCCACATCACGTCCGCCATGGTGTAGTAAGACACCAGTTCCTCGAACGGCAGGGCGCGGAAGAAGAATTGCACGGGCGTCCAGCCCACCTGTGCGAACTGGCCGTTGATGCGACCGACCGTCTGCTCGATCTGCGAAAGCAGTTCCTCGTAGATGGTCATCCCGGCGGCCGCCGGCACGCAGACCATCATCAGGGTAACTTTGGTTTTCAGCTCCGGGTGCTCGTTGAGCATGCGTTCGTAGGCATCCAGTTTTTCGATGATGCCTTTGGTGAAGTCCAGGCGCTCGACCGACAGAATCAGACGAACGTCCATCAGTTCGTTACGCAGGGTTTCCATGCGGTCAATCACGCTCTGGTCTGCCAGGGCATGTCGCACCCGGTTCAGGTCCAGCCCCACCGGGTGGGCGCCCAGGCCGATCTTGCGATCATTCACCTTGATTTCGGTGCTCATCTCATCAAGGCCCACGGCACAGCCGTAGGTCAGGAACCGGGGCGCACAGCCGGCTTTCTGGGTGACTTCCAGGGGCGTGACACCGCGAGCCACATCGACAAAGTTTTCCGCCTGCCTGGGAATGTGGAAGCCGATGTGATCGCACTGCAACAGGCTGCCAACGATTTCACGGCGCCAGGGCAGGACGTTGAACACGTCTGCTGAGGGGAAATAGGTGTGATGGAAAAAGGCAATGGTGAGGTCCGGGCGAATCTCGCGCAGATAGGCCGGCACCATCCATAGATTGTAATCGTGAATCCACACCACCGCGTTCTCTGCGGCTTCCTCGGCCGCGCGCTCCGCAAACTGCTTGTTGACCTTGAGGAAGACCTGCCAGTGATCATCGTGGAAGGTGGCCCGCTCCCAGAAGGTGTGCAGAGTTGGCCAGAAGGCTTCCTTGGAGAACCGCTTGTAGAAAATCTCGACGTCGTCTTTGCTTAGGGGCACCCGCGCGGCCACCAGTTTTTCGTAGCGGTCGGTATCCACTTCGGTGTGGGTCTGGAACGGGCCCAGGTCCGGGTCGTCAATGGACCAGGCCACCCAGGAGCCGGCTTTGCCGTCGGCAAAGAAGCTCAGCAGCGTGGGGATGATGCCATTGGGGGATTTGGGGCGACGGCGGATCAGTTCGCCGTTTTCCACCACTTCTTCGTAGGGCAGGCGGTGGTACACGATCACCAGGTCGGATTTGCCCCGGTTCATGTAGTCCGGCGCTTCCGCTTCAATGCCCAGATGGCCGAGATACCCGAAGTGTTCGAACGCCTCGAGGATACCGCCACAGCCGGTTGCCCCGGCGTGAAGAACCCTTGCCTTGTGCATGGTAGCGTCCAGCAGGCCGGGCTCAGAT
>NZ_DDOI01000150.1:7263-9477 GCF_002341575.1 Marinobacter sp. UBA2498
ACCAGCACGGATTCCGGGTCGACGTTCAGGTGTTTCACCAGTCGTGACAGGGTACGCCCCTTGTTCACGCCCTGGGGCAGGATATCCAGGTACTTGTGGTTGGAGAAGAGCGCATTGCAGGACAGAGCCTCAATGCGGGCGACCATCTCGTCAGTGACCACATCGCCGTCGCAGAAATAGGACACGCGGCGTTCCTGGGGGACTTCCTGTCGCTGCAGGCCGTCAAAGGGGAGCAGGGCGTCTTCGATCATCTGTTCGCCCGGCCAGAGCTCGTCGATCTCGCCTTGCAGCGGTTGGATGGCCTGCTGGGTCTCGCCGTGAACTACGGTGCAGCCGACGTCACAGATGATGTAGTCCGGCTGAGGAATGGTGGGGTCGGACAGCAGCGGCAGCACGGATTCCAGGCCGCGACCGGTCACAAATACCAGGTCTATTTCGGGGTGGGCGGCAACCAGTCGGTAGAGCTTGAGGCGGTTGTCGGGATCACCCGCGAGAAAAGTACCATCGAGATCGGTGGCCAGTAACATAGTCTGCTCCTATCGAAACTTTTGCTCAGATAAGGAATGCGTTGCAGCTTTCATACCGGAATCGGATTAACAGCGTCACCTATGGCGCAGCGATTGCAGGCCAGTAAGCAGTGGCACGGCGATCAGGGCGATACAACAACTGAACAACACACCCCAAGTGCTTGCTGTCTGAGGCAAACAAGCCCTTTCATTTCAGGGCAGGGAGGTGTGTATCTGGACTTTAATGCGCCCTATTGGTGCAATTCTCGCGAGTGTCGCGCTATTACAGCTCGGCAGTGGCTTGTTGAATACGCTGCTGGCGGTCACGGCCAATGAGCAGGGTTTTTCCACGGCACGGATCGGCGTCATCATGTCCGGTTTTTCGTGGGGTTCGCCTGCGGCATCTTTATCAGTGGCCGTTTGATCCGCCGCATGGGCCATATCCGTACCTTTGCCTTCTGCGCGGCGGTGTGCGCGTCCATCGCGCTGCTGCACTCCCTGTGGGTTGATCCCTGGGCATGGATGGCGCTTCGCTTCCTTTAAGGATTGTCCCTGGTCACCCTGATGACAGTAACGGAGAGCTGGCTAAACGCCCGCGCTGAGAAGCACGAGCGCGGGCGGGTCTTCGCCATGTATATGGTGGTCAACCTTGGGGGAATTGCCCTGGCTCAGCAACTGCTCAGGCTGAGCCCGGGCGAGCTGTTTGTGCTGTTTTCGGTGTCGGCCATCCTCAGTTGCTGGGCGCTGCTGCCCATCACCATCAGCAGTCGCAGCCAACCCCACATTCCCGAGCGGGCGAAGAGCAGTCTGAAGAAGATCATCGGCTTTGCGCCGCTGGCCGTTGCTACCTCGGCGCTCTCCGGCCTGGCCATGGGCGCTTTCTGGGCGATGGCGCCTTTGTACGCGAGCAAGCTCGGATTCGGGTTGTCGGAGGTGGGGCTGTTGATGAGCCTCACCATTGTGGGCGCTGCCCTGGCGCCTCTGCTCGTGGGTTTGATTATGAATCTGGTGGGCCCTCAGGGCATGCCTGTTTACATGGCCGTTGTTCTGGGCTTGCTCGCCACCTATGCGATCTATCAGGTACGCCATGTTTCCGTGCTCACCGCGGGCGAGCAGGCGCATTTTGAGCCGATGGCGCAGTCGTCCCATGAGATTGTTGAAATGATTGAGCGGTAGACAGTTATCGCACCGGCTCACCGCTCCAAGAACGCTGAGTGAACCGCGTTCGAGCTTCCGATAGCCGGGAAGTCATTGGCTCTTTAGCTGCCCTACATAGGCGGAAACGAAGGCCGCTTCCTGGAAGGCCTTCAACCCCGTCTCTGCAAACGCAATGGGCAGCGGATTGGCTGCCAGTGTGGACTTGATGAGAGCGGAGGGCAGCAGGGTCACCGTCAATTCGATATCGGTGATCAGTTGAATGGCCGCTTCCATTTTGAAGCTGACAGCACCACCGGCAAATTTGCCTTTGGGCATTCGCTCTTTGATCGCGACGTGAGTCACGCCGTACTCGGCCATTAATGCCGCAAAGGCCGCCTGGAACTGCTTCAGGTCTTCACGGCTATGGTTTTTTGGCAGTGACAGTTTGCGCACCTTGCATTCCGGCAAATTGAACTGCCCCCGGTCCATATTCAGAAAACACACCACTGCATCACTGCCGGTAAGCTCAACGCCGCAAACAATCATAGCCATTTCCCCCGTCTCCGCCGGC
>NZ_DDOI01000150.1:9556-46780 GCF_002341575.1 Marinobacter sp. UBA2498
TCCGCCGGTTATCAGCCGCAGCACTTCTTGAATTTGAGCCCGCTACCGCAGTTGCAGATATCGTTACGTGAAGGCGATTTTACCGTGGTAACCGTCCCGCCTTTGGTCAGGATAGCAGTGAGCTCGGTAATGGACTCAACGGCGCCCTCGCGGGTATCCACCGAAATGTTTGCGTACAGCTTTGCCCTGGCCACCTGCGCTTCGACTTCCTGCTTGCGCGCGTCACTGGTTACCACCAGCGTAAGCGGGTATTTCTTGCTGCCACTCTTCTGGCTGGCGTTGGTCTGAAAGCCGCCGTAAGCGGTGTGGTGCTGGCGTGCGTCCTGCCGGCCTTTGAAGAAAAATTTGTCTGACATGCTGAGATCCTGATGGGGAGAATGCCCGGGCTATTGCCGGGAGGAGTCTTTTAGCATGCTTATGGAGACGGCGATATAGGGAGATACAAAATCCGCCCGCTCCCCCGTGACGGTTTTGTGACCTTTCCTTGATCGACTTTTTACCCAGCCGTGACGGCCGCGTAAGCGTTCCTGCTTAGTCTGCATTCTGATGCTGCTGGTCTTCAGGTATGGGGGCGGCAGTGTCGAATAGACACTATTTCCAATAAGGAGAATGCACAATGAAAAGCCTGACAGCGACGCTTTTGGCCCTCGGTACCACCCTGGCCCTGATGGCCCCGGCCCATGCGGACGACATGGACAAGGGCAACAAGGGAATGGACGACACCATGATGCAGGACGACATGAAAGATGACGGCATGGCCAAAGACTCCATGAAGTCCGACACCATGGACACCATGAATGACGGGATGAAGACCGAAAGCATGATGGATGAGGACATGAAGAAAGAGGGAATGGAAAAAGACGCCATGAAAAAGGATGGAATGTCCGAAGGGGATAAAACATCCATGTAATGGCCGGAAATTTTCCTGGTTGTAGTGGCAAGCTTAGCGTTGGTGAGCTTGCTATGAACTGAGGGGGTAACCGGAGTAAAATCTCGTGAAGTATCACGGAAAGTCCGCTCTGGAGTCTGTTCCAGTGCTGCGGGCTTTTTGTGTCAGGCACAAAACTAACTATTCAGGGAAGAAATAAGTGAATCAAAAGGGGTTTCTCACCTCATGGAACGATGCCAAGGGCTTCGGTTTTATCACGCCGGAAAACGGGGGCGAGCGTCTGTTTGCTCACATCAGCGCCTACAAGGGGCAGGGCAGGCCCTCGGCCAGCCGTAAGGTCGTTTACTCGCAGACCAAAGACGAGAAAGGGCGGTTAAGAGCGGCCAGTTTCCAGTACGCCGGCGTCGCACGGCACCGCGCAGCGGTCGCGCCCGGAGTATGGGTTGCGCTGTTGATTGCTGCTGCAGTCGGTGGGGCGGTGTCGACGTTGTATCTTTTGGGCTATGTGCCGGTTCTGTTGCCGGTGGCTTATGGGGTGATGAGCCTGGTTACCTTTTTGATGTACGCGATCGACAAAGGAGCCGCCGAGAGTGGTAACCGGCGCGTGCCGGAGGGACGGCTACACCTTTTTGAGCTTCTATGTGGCTGGCCGGGTGCGCTGGTGGGCCAGCAATTCTTTCGTCATAAAACCCGCAAAACCTCGTTTCAGGTGGTCTTCTGGGTTTATGTGATTCTCAATCTTGCGGTGCTCGGCTGGCTGTTGTTCTGGCCGGATGCCGAGTTTGCGCGGCAGGCGCTGGAGATTAAACCGGTCATGCTCATCAGGATGTAGTTATGCAGAAGGTCTGTTCAGAAGAGGCTTTGGCGGGCAGCGATTCGCGGAATTCGCCAGGGTGTTTTCTATTGGCGATATACGTTGTGCGCTGGAGCGGCCCTATGAGCTTATGACGCAGAATTGAATCAGGGCATACGATCTGCTTCTGAGTTGGCCACGAAACACGTCAGAGGCTACTCTTTGAGCCGAACGAGCAACCGCCCATCCTGGACCTGGATATAGTCAACGCCGGCTGCAAAGGATTGCCAGAACCCCGGGTTGGCACCGAACTCGTTGACCAGATCCACGTTCTTGAGGTTGCCCAGCCAGGCATTCGGGATGGGAACGCCCATCAGGCTCACTCCCTTTAACTTAACCAGCGGGCGACCGTTGGCAAAGGAGAGTTCCACTCCTGCATTTACTCGCACCGTTCTGCCGCCGAGTACAGGGAAACCCTCTTCAAAAGGTACGAGAAGCACCGCGCTCAGAAGATCGTCCGAGAGATCGACGGCGAGTCGTTGAGCCAGATCGGTGTTGTTGGCGAGCATGCCGTTGAGTTCCCGCTCGCTGAAGCGTACCTCCCGGCTGGCACCTTCCTCACTGTAGGGCTCTGGCTTTAACGGGCCGGCAGATCCACCACCTTGGGTGTCAATCCCCAGGGTGTTCAATTTGCTGTTGAGTGAATTCTGTTCACTGGCATTCAGGGTTACGGGTTCGAAGTTGTCTGGGAACACATAGTGGCTTAACCACCAGTAACCAATGCCTGCTGTGGCAACGATGGTGAGCAGGACAATGCCAAAGACGTGTAAGCCACTGAAGCCCTTCTTTGCGGGTGGTGGCGCGGATGTTGATTTATCGTCGGTTGTTTCACTCATTGCCGATGGCACCGCTTTGACGCGGTGGTTTCAGTTCCCTTTTTTGAATTTCGCTTTGCAGTTCCCGCTCATGCACATGGTGCAGTAATGCTCACGGTCCTCGAGCTTGGTGCCCTCTGTGATCTTGATGCCACAGCCGTTGCAGAGCAGAACGGCAACGTCGCCTTCAAATTTCACAATAGCGTGTTCGTATTCCATAAGACACTCCGGTCCTGATTTAAAATGCCTCATGAGTAGTACGGTATTCGCAGCGGGGCAGACCGCTGGCGGGCTGCTACCACCGGCGTGTTTGAGATTAAACCGCGATAAACTCTTTTCGTCATTCCAGAACCTTTGGCCAGTTTGCGTCTGCCTGTCGAATGAAGCCCTCTGTGTCCTTCAGCCATCGATCCTGAACTGACTCATTGTAGTTGAGATACAGCCGGCCATCGCGGATGGCCCAGTGTTGAGGGTCGCCTTTGGCGAGGTAGCCTTGGGCAACCGCCCAGGCGCAGTAGCCGCCGTAGGCAGGCAAGTAGCGTTCAGGATTGGCTTCGAAGCGCGTCAGGTTCTCTGCACTCGCGAATCGCCAGGTTACGCCCAGGTGCTTTGTGGTGTATTCGCGCGAGCCTTTGGCTGGTTTTCCCGTTTCGAAGTAGCTGACTGTGTCGTAGCCGCCCGCCCCGGTATTGCTCAGCAGGCCGGTGTAGACGGCAGGCTCAGAGGCCCGGGCGCTGGCGGTCAAGAAGAATACGAGGGTGATGAATGTCAGCTGTCTGTTCATATCGATTTCCCCGAAGGATTTCAGGCATTTTGGAATTCTGCGCCGTGCTATCCGGTTTTAGAACCGGAACTATCAGTTTTGTTTCACTGGATTGACGTTAACGTGGGAAAACCGGCCCCCTCATTCAGGGTGTCGCAAATCCTCCCTTACGTGGCTAATCTGAAAAGCAATCTATAGGGATTGTGGAGGATTTCAGATGGCACCCAGGCAGCGGTTTCTGCTGATTGCCGTCGTGGCCCTGGCGGCCATTGCCATCTCAGCGCAGGTTGCGCTGTCGTCGCCCTGGCTGGGGCTCGAGCTTTCGCCCCATGATGGGCCGGAAGGGCTCCGGGTTGATCGGGTGCACCCGGATTCACCGAACGCCGGTGTTATTCGGGTGGGCAGCGTAATTGTGGGGCTGCAAGCGGCGGATGGTCGGCAAATCCCGCTGCATGGAAATCTGGTGATGGAAGAACCAGACCTGCTGAGCCACACCGATCTTAATCTGTTTATGAAGCGCCAGACCGAATTGGATCAGGCGCTGCGCTCAGGCGGGGCAAGGTTTGTTCTCGCATCCGGTGACCAGGTGCCGGTTGTGGCCATCGATACGCCGTGGCGTCAGCTCTCGGGTGGCTTTTCGATTCACACCTTTTACGGGCTGATTGCTTTGCTGGTGGCGGTTGGCATCTGGGCCTTCCGCCCGAAGAGCGCAGCGACCCGGCTTTACGCGCTTTCCGGCGTAGCAACCATGGTGAACACCCTGACTCTCGCCATCTACGGCGATCGAGAGTTTGTGCTGAGTGGCGATGTGTTTGAGGTGGTTTCTGCGGTTAACCACCTAGCCACGCTCATGGTGAACGCTTCCCTGGTCTCCCTGTTTTGGGTGTATCCGCGCCCGCTTGCCCGTTTTCCCGTTCCGGCACTGATGATTTGCATCGCACTGATCATGTGGGTTCTGAGCGAACTCCAGGTGGGCGAAAGCGCCCAGGTGACGGTCTACCTGCCTATTGTCGTCGGTTATGTGCTTGGCTTGTGCTTTGCGGCTGCCCAATGGGTGGCCTCGAAAGGTCGCCCCCTCGAACGCGCTGCCCTGAAGTGGTGTGTATTGGCAATTTTCCTGGGCAGTGTTTTGCTGATGGGGCTGGTGATCATACCGCCAGCCTTCGGCCACCCCCCGCTCGTGCCGCTGCTGGTGGGGTTCGGCGCCTACCTGATTCTGTACCTTGGCATCGCGGCGGGGCTGGTGCGCTATCGCCTGTTTGATATTGAGCGGTGGTGGTTCAAGACCTGGCTCTGGTTTGCCGGGGGGCTGATGGTGCTGGTGTTGGATGCGATCCTGATCATGGGCGTTGGTTTGACCAGCACCTATGCGTTGACTCTTTCGCTTGCCATTGCGGGCTGGCTTTACTTTCCATTGCGGCAATGGCTTTGGGATCGATTCGGGCAGCGTTCCAGCATTTCTCTGAACGAGGCTCTCAGGGAGCTGGTGGATAAGCTTTTTTCTGCCTCTACGGAAGCGGAAGTTCGCAGGGCCTGGCCGGATCTGCTGCGCATGACGTTTCAGCCACTCAGTCTGGAGATGCCCGATGCGCCGGATAAAAAGGCCGCGGTGGCAGTATCGGCAGACGGTGTGTTGATGGAGCTGCCTGCGCTACCGGGTGATACCCGGCGGGCGAGCCTGGAATTTGCCAGCAATGGGGCCCGGCTGTTTACCAAGGAGGATATGCGGGTGGCGAACCTGCTGTATGACCTTACTGGAAAGGCGTTGCAGGCG
This sequence comes from Marinobacter sp. UBA2498, assembly GCF_002341575.1. Taxonomy (NCBI): domain Bacteria; kingdom Pseudomonadati; phylum Pseudomonadota; class Gammaproteobacteria; order Pseudomonadales; family Marinobacteraceae; genus Marinobacter; species Marinobacter sp. UBA2498. Next base: position 14,651 of record NZ_DDOI01000150.1, read on the forward strand.
CTGCAGGCCCGTGATGCGGGGGCGAAGAAGGAGCGCAGCAGAATCATGCGGGATCTTCATGACGATCTGGGTGCCCGGTTGCTGAGCCTCGTGTACGCCACGGACACAGGAACGGTGCGCGAGGTGGCCCGATCGGCCCTGAGGGACCTGCATGGGCTGGTAGATACCACTGCAGGGACACCAGCCAGTCTGTTGGAGGTGGCCAACGGCTGTGAGGGTGAAATACGCCAGCGGCTGACGGACTCGGGTATCGAACTGGATTGGCAGGCAGATCCCATGAGGCTGTCTGACCAGGAGCTTTCGGCCCGGGCTGCTGCCAATATCGCGCGCATTCTCAGGGAAGCAATTTACAATATCATCAAACACGCCAATGCTGATCGGGTAGAGGTAACGTGGAGTCGTGATAGCGACCATCTTCTCGTGCGGGTTTCCGACAACGGCAAAGGCGAGACCCTGGATGGCCAGGGTGACGGGCACGGCCTCAGAACCATGCAGGTTCGTGCCGAGGACCTGGGCGGTCGTGTTGATTGCCGGGTGTTGGCGGAAGGCGGCTTTGTTGTGGAGCTGACGCTGCCGGCAGCCTAGCTGTCGATCATACCCATGCGCATGGCTTCCCGGGTGGCCTCCGCCCGGGAGGACACCTCCAGCTTGCGATACACGGTTTTCACGTATCCGGCGGTGCAAAGGTTGCCAGGACCCGCCTGGCCACCGACGGCGACAGTGGCGGCTCATCGTCAATAATACCCGCCAACCGGCGAGCCAGCTCGGATTGGGATTGCTGTTTCAGCAGGTATCCCCTGGCGCCCGCCCGTAGTGCCGGGAACACATGGCGGTCGTCGTCGTGGATGGTTATCACGATGCAGAGGCACTCGGGCACCGCCTCGCGCAGGTCGCGGATAAAGTCGATGCCATTACCGTCTGGCAGGCTGAGATCAATCAGAGCAATGTCCGGCTCAAGATCCGCCTGTTGAAGGTGAGACACTTTATCCCTTGCCTCAGTGAGCCGGTTGGCAACGGTCACCGAAATCTCCGGAAAAACTTCCTTGAGCACGTCGCGCAGCCAATCCTGAGCGCCTGCGTGATCTTCCAGAATAAACCCCAACTTCATTTGATCGTCCTGATGCTCTTGGGTTGCCGCTCTTTCAACATAGCCCCCTCAAATGGGGGAGTCAAAGCCGGCCAAGGTCCCCTCAGGTGCGGTCTGCTGCCGTTGGTTCATGTCCGATAGCCTAGTGACGGACAGCGTAAAGCAACGGCTTTACGAACAAGGAGGCAGTCGAATGAAAACATTGAATGTTATACTCAGGGTGTTAACCGTTTTGGCCGTGTGCTTTGCCCTGGCGGGCTGCTTACGGAGCAGTGATTCAAATGATGATGACCTGGTTGAGGAAGATTCCAGCGAGGAGGTCGGTGGCGATGATGTCGCTGACAGCGGTGATACCGGGGACAGCAGCGGTGATGGCGGGGGTGGTGGCACAGCCTCTGGCGCACCAGCCGCGCCAGTGGTTACGCCCGCCTACGATGACTGGACGCTGACTTTTACCTGGCCGGCAGTGGCCGACGCAGACTTTTACCGCGTGTTTGAAGACCCGGACGGCGTGAGCGGCTTTACCCAGATAGGTTCGGACCTGACTGCCAACGAATACACCAACAATATCAGCCTCACCGAACGCAACGGCGCCCGTTATGTCGTTGCCGCCTGCAACAGTGAGGGCTGTACCGATTCCAGTGAAGTGACGGTTGATGGCCTGGACAGCGGGATCACGCCCATCGTGGTAAGTGGCGATCCGGCGCCGGGCATTGGCAGTGGCGCCGTGTTCAGCGGTGAAGTTGGCACCCAGCTGAGGTTTGATGTTAACCAGGCCGACGACGCCACGCTGCCCTCAAGCGATGCTACCTACAACGGTTTTTTCAACGTACTGATCGATAACACCGGTCAAATCATCTTCGGTGGTATCCTGAATCAGCAATCGGGCTCGGTGACGGATCAGGTCGATGGGCTCAACAATGAGGTGCTGTTACGCAGCAATGCCGGCACAACGTCTGTGATCGCCCGGGAAGGCGACCCTGCGAGGAATGGCACCGAGTTTCCGACACTGGATGCGGGAAATATCTACTTTACAGAGAATATCCAGGGTAATCGGTTATTCTCGTCCTTGAGTTCAGACGGCAATGGTGCGATTACCTTTAAGCCCGGGTCGAACACGGATGCCTTCAAAGTGGCAGACGATTCGTTTTATCCAGCGGGCAGCGCATTTTGGACGATCACAGGCTTGGGGCAGAAGGCCCAATCGTTAAAGGCCGGTGAAACGCTACTTCCTGGCAATCTCGAGCCTAAAAACTTTGGTTCCCTCGAGTTTGACAGCAACCAGGCAGAGCAACTGGTGTTTGGGCTGTCGCTTCAAAACGCGGACGGGACTGCGCTGGCCGGCTCGGAGGATACCGGTATATACGTCCGTAATGCCGATGGCAGCTATCGGGAAGTCGTGCGGGAGGCTGGCGGCTCCGCGCGGGACTTTATTTATAATCTGAACTCGGCGAGACCTCTGCTGACCGATAACGGTGAAGTGTTCTACTACGCTCTTAGAGGGGTTTCCGGGCCGGCCAATCGGGGCATCTACACTGATTCGCTGGGTAACGGTGATTTTACCCGGATCAGCCGTAGCGAGCAGACGCTCCTGCTGGATGATGGCTCGCTCTTTGAGGTCACCGGTTTCATTGGCGGCGCGAACTCGTTCGATGTGGGCGCCGACGACTCCGTGGCCTTCCTGGTCAATTCCGGCACCCTGGATCAGGAAGACGCTTTGCTGGTCTGGACCAACGACGGAACCAGTGCCACCACGGAGGTGTTTTTCCAGGAAGGGGATCCCGTTCGAGGTTTGCCGGATGCCTCCGGTGTGGAGCTTGCTGTTAGCTTGGGCTCGAACACAACCAGATTGGCGTTCAGCCGGCAATCCTGGGCGGCATTCCGGGCGAGCGATGAGGCGGACATCAATAACCGCAAGAGTCTGCTGCTTGCCTCCAGCCCTTCAGGTTATACCCGCGTGATCGCGAGGGAAGGGCAGCAGTTCGCGGTTGATGGCGTCAATTACGGTGTTGTGACCGAAATCCTGGATTTCAAAATGGCTGCGCCGGCCGAAATGATTGTGTCATTGCGATTTGATGAAGATGGTATATCCGGCCTGCAACCAGACGGCTCTTTTGTGGGGCCAGACGGCAAGAATGGGCTCTTCCGTGCTGTATTGTGCAGCCCCTCAGAGCCCTGTTAACAGGAACTCGGTAACTGCAACATTCATCGGCAAGGTAAACGGCATATCAAAAATAAACGGGTAGGGTGCCAGCAGCGATCTTGCCCGTCTTCTTTCAAATAAAAAAGGCAGCCCTGGGGCTGCCTTTTTTGATCACGTATTGGCTGTTATTTACAGGCCAATAACGTTTTCTGCTTGCGGGCCTTTTTGGCCCTGAGTCACGGTGAACTCAACTTCCTGGCCTTCGGCCAGAGTTTTGAAACCGCCACCCTGAATATTGCTGTAATGAACAAAGACGTCTGCGCCGCCTTCACGAGTAATAAAACCAAAACCTTTTGCTTCGTTGAAGAACTTAACGTTGCCGGTAATTGTAGACATAGATAGTTATCCTGAAATTAATCAATAAGGTGCCGTCAAAGGATCGTTGTGATCATTGATCAGCGATATGCGGGAAATAAAAAAACGTGCAGGATCAAAAACAGGACAAAAGGTGTGGCAACACAAGAGGTCTTATTCGTGAAATGCTTTGCTAAATCTTTCCAACGAGAAAGACAGTACGCTAATTAAAAGGCCCTGCATAGCAAAGTTTTCAAATGTTGCGAAAAACCGGGACAGATTGGTTTGCTGGACAAAAATCTGTCCCGGTGCGCATTCGCGTTCTAACGTTCTTTTATATTGCCGTCCGCATCGGAAATCACTATCTCGACCCGCCTGTTCTGTTGGCGCCCTGCGGATGTTTCGTTCGTCGCAACCGGGTATTGTTCTCCGAATCCCTGCACTTCAATCCGGGCGCGATTAATACCTCTATCCATCAGGGCCTCTCTTACAGCCTCAGCCCGACGCTCTGACAGTTGTTGGTTGTAAGATTCTGCTCCGGTGCTGTCCGTGTATCCTTCCACGCGCACGCGACGGTTTTCATATTCAGCCATGAAGTCAGCCAGGCGGCCTACTGTCGTTTCCCCGGCAGGTTTCAGTTCAGCACGATTCAGGTCGAACAGAACGTCACCGAGGGTAAGTACCATGCCACGGTCTGTCTGTTCGGCCTGCATAGCCTCCATTTGCCGGCGCAATTCAGCGGCTTCCTGCTGGGCAGCCTGAGCCTGTGCAGAGCGAGCCTGCAACTCCAGTTCCTTGCGTCTTTCTTCGGCGGAATTTATCTGTTGCTGCAGCTTGGCGCGTTCGGCCTGCTCCCGGGCAATCTCGGCATGGCGATTGGCCAGGTAGGCCGCATGCTCGATTTCCGCGGTGCTGGCACCCTCTTCCAGTAATCGTTCAGCGCGGGCCAGCTGATCCCTGGCGCTTCTTAGCTGGCGGTCGCCACTGCGGGCAACGTCTGGATCGGTTCGAATGTCCTCATAGGCCGCCTTTGCTTCATCAACCATCTGATTGTCCTTGGGCGTACTGGCACATCCGGCCAGGAAGACGGAAAAGCCGACAACCATGCTCAAAATCATGTATCGATTGTTCATATCAATCTCCTGTTTAAGCTGGCGCCCTTACTGGCTTCCATTCATGCGTTGGCGAAGAGACTCGATGTTCCTGTTGATCTCTTCCACAGCCTGTCTGGCTTTTGCAGTTTCGGCACGCGCGCCGGCCAGCTGAGCATCGACGGATGCCTGTTCCAAAAGGTGCAGTGCTCTCTGATAATTCTCTTCGCTCATTTCATCGTCGATGAGCTCTTCGGCATCGGCAAGCTTGTTCTGGGCCTGATTCAGCAGCACTGGCTCAAAGTTTCTTGCGTCGGATGACACCGCTTGTTGAACGGAAGATTCGGCGGCTCGCATTTGAGAGGTGGGGGGCTCGACGGAGCCTGCGCAACCGGTGATGGCGACGGCTATGCCGGCAATCCCGACGGCGCCCAATATCGACATATAATTGCTCATGCAATATCTCCTTCTACTGGAAAACGGAGGCCTGACTGATTCCTTTAATCCAGTCAGGTTGCTGATCTGTGGTAATGGACCTGGAGGAGAACTCAGGGTATCTGTCAGCTCAAACGCCTCTACTTCCTCAATTCAAAGATAGCAGTCAGTGGTGTTGTGCACATGAGCATTTATCAATGAACATTAACAGCCGAAACACACTGTCTGAGAACGAGTAAGCCCTCCAAAATGAACGCTCCTTTCAAACTCCGGCCTTATCAGCAGGAAGCGGTTGATGCCACGCTGGCTCATTTTCGAAAAACCGATGAGTCCGCCGTTATCGTGCTGCCAACCGGTGCTGGGAAAAGCCTGGTTATTGCCGAGTTGGCGCGTCTCGCGAAGCGAAAGATCCTGGTGGTAACCCACGTAAAGGAGCTGGTGGAGCAGAATCACGCAAAGTATCAGAGTTATGGATTAACCGGCGGGGTTTTCTCTGCCGGGCTGAAGCGGAAGGAAAGTCACCACCAGGTGACCTTTGCCAGTGTGCAGTCGGTATCGGCGAACCTGGATCAGTTTCGGGACGAATACTCGCTGGTCATTATCGATGAATGCCATCGGGTCAGCGGGGAAGAAACCAGTCAGTATCAGCGCATCATAGAGCTCTTGCGGCAACAGAACGATTCTCTGAAAGTGCTCGGGCTGACTGCGACGCCTTACCGTCTGGCCATGGGCTGGATCTATCGCTATCACTATCGGGGCTTTGTTCGGGGCGAGGATGACAAGCCCTTTCAGTACTGCATTTACGAGCTACCGCTGAATTACATGATCAATCGAGGGTATCTCACCCGGCCGGAGCTGGTGAACGCGGCAGTGGCGCAATACGATTTCTCTGCGCTGCCCCAGGACCGCTTTGGCGAATACGCCGAGAGGGACGTTAACCAGCTGCTGAGCAAACACAAGCGCGTGACCCGGGCGATCATTGAGCAGGTTGTGGAGTTGGCTGCCGAGCGTCAGGGCGTGATGATCTTTGCGGCCACCGTGGAGCATGCGCGGGAGGTTGCCGGGTACCTGCCAGAACACGAAACTGCCTTGATAACGGGCGCCACCGATCTGAAGGATCGGGACTTGCTGATTCAGCGCTTCAAGCAGCGGCAGTTGAAATATCTGGTGAATGTGTCCGTGCTCACCACGGGCTTTGATGCGCCTCATGTGGACTTCATCGCCATTCTTCGGCCCACCCAGTCGGTGAGTCTCTATCAGCAAATAGTGGGCCGCGGGCTTCGTCTGGATGAGGGTAAACAGGATTGCCTGGTGATCGATTACGCCGGCAACCATGTGAATCTGCATCATCCGGAAGTGGGGGAGCCAAAGCCGAACCCTGATAGTGAGCCGGTGCAGGTGTTCTGCCCGGGCTGCGGGTTTGCCAATATCTTCTGGGGCAAAACAGACGATGATGGCCGTGTGATCGAGCACTACGGCCGCCGTTGCCAGGGGCTGCTGGAGCCGGTTGACAGGGTTCAGGATGAACGCCCGCAGCAGTGCGATTACCGTTTCCGCTTCAAGGAGTGCCCGCATTGCGGGGCCGAGAATGATATCGCAGCCCGTAACTGCCACCAGTGCCAGAAAGCCATCATCGACCCGGATGACCAGCTCCGGGATGCGCTGAAACTAAAGGATGCCATGGTAATCCGCTGCGCCGGGATATCGCTGGTCGCCGATGGCAGCAAGTTGAAGATCACCTATCACGGGGAAAATGGGGAAGAGGTCGGCGAGTCGTTTGATTTCAGCAAGCCGGGCCAACGCGCTGTTTTTAACAGACTGTTCGGGCGTCGTTTTGCCAATAGCCAGGCCCCGCAAGCGTTCAGATCAGCGGATGAGGTGCTTGAGCTGGAGGCCTTATTGCCGGCACCGGATTTCGTGATTGCCCGCAAGCAAAAACACTATTGGCAGGTGCAGGAACGGGTTTTTGATTATCAGGGGCAGTTTCGGAAGGCGAATGAAGTTTAGGCCCGGTTTTCCTATCCTGCTTTTACTTGCCTGCAGTCAGCTCCGCTGCTCGTTATAATGGCGTATCTAAAATCATCGAAGAGAACCCTATGCCAATTGAAAAGAACCAGGTCGTCCTGTTCCACTACAGCGTTCGTGATGAGCAAGACAACGTTGTTGAAGACTCCCACGGCGGCGAGCCGAATGCCTACCTGCATGGCCATGGCGGCATCATCAAGGGCCTGGAAGAAGCCCTGGAAGGTCGCGATGCCGGCGATACCTTCAGTGTGACTGTCACTCCCGATAAAGCCTATGGGCCCCGCAAGCCCGATGCCATCCAGCGGGTGCCGATCAAGCATCTGATGGGGGCCAAACGATGGAAGGCGGGCATGGTTGCTCAGGTACAGACCGAGCATGGGCCTCGCCACGTGGTTGTTGCCAAGGTAGGCCACAAATTCGCTGACGTTGACACCAACCATCCGATGGCCGGCAGAACCCTGACTTTCGATATTGAAGTGATCGACGTGCGCGCCGCCACTCCAGAAGAACTGTCCCACGGCCACGCGCATGGCCCCGGCGGGCACCACCACTAAGCATCTGGGGGCAGGCATGCAGATCGGCGTGATTGCAGATACCCATAGCAAAATGCGTCCAGAAGCCCTGGAAGCCTTGAAGGGCTCGGAGCTCATCCTGCATGCCGGCGATGTCGGGCGGGACGACGTTCTGGACGCGCTCGAGGCGATCGCGCCGGTCATTGCCATCCGCGGTAATATCGATAAATCCGGCCGTGCAGCTGAGCTTCCCGATACTCGAGATCTGGAGTTTCTCGGCCAGGCCGTTTACATGCTCCACGATGTCAAAACCCTCGACTTCGATCCGCAAGGCCGCTACCGCGTGGTGATTGCTGGCCACTCCCACAAACCCCGCAACGAGTGGATTGGCGATGTGCTGTACTTCAATCCCGGTGGCGCAGGCCCCAGGCGCTTTACTTTGCCGATTACGGTGGGGCGGCTTGTAGTGAATGAAAACGGTGTGACTGGTGAGATTATTGAACTGCGTACCTGATCGAAAATGGCGTTACACTAAATCTACCGGTGTTGGCGGCACCGTTCTTTCGCCGAACCATTTTGGGCTTCGAGACTAACTTTCAATTTTTATCGGGTAAGGCGCAGTGATTAAAAGGTTAAGGAAAGCCGTTTATCCAGTGGTGGTTTTAACGCTGTTTATGATGGCTGCGTGCCCGGTTTCTGCAAAGATCTATAAATGGGTGGATGAAAACGGCCAGGTGCATTTCGGCGATCGGCAGGATCACCGGGTCGCGCAGGAAGTGGTCAATGTTAAGCCAGGTGCCTCTGAATGGTCGCGTTTTGAGATCGATATCAGAACTGTTGATGTTGAGCTGAGCGAAGCGGAACACCAGCAGATCGTTGAAGGCGTAAACAACGTCTATGAGTTCTTCGACCGGGTGATGTCTTTTGATATGCACCGGACGGTGCCGGTCAATATTCTGATTCTCAAAGACAGCGCGGCATACCGTAACTACCTCGTCCGACGGAACAGGGGGATGGCTGTTGCCTCTTACGGGCTTTACATACCTTCCGAACACCAGATCGTCGTCTATGTTCGTAAAAACAGAAATCTCACCTTCAAAACCATCAAGCACGAAGTGAGTCATGCGGTTGTCGATACCATCGTTCCCTATGCGCCAGCCTGGCTGAACGAAGGGTTGGCAGAGCAGATGGAGACCATTGAGCGCGATGAATCCGGCTTGTATTTTGAGCGCCACCGTGAAAATCAGTGGGTGGTTGATCAGGCACTTGAACAGGGCCGTCTGGCGGGCATCGATCAGCTATTGAAGCTGCCAAGCAACAAGTGGCGACATTCTGATCTGTCGGGGCGCGGAAGCCTGCGGGCCCAGTCTGGCCAGTTCGTGTATTTCCTGATGTCCAAACCTACCCGAAGAAACTTTGTGGTGCGCCTGATGCACAACTTTAATCGGGGTGATCGCACCATCTCCTATTATCTGGTCAACGACAATTACATTGGTGGTGTAAGCATGCTGGCCCTCGACTGGCGGCGCTGGTTGCACGATCAGGGAGAGGGCGTCGTCAGGTTATAAGTTCGAAGCCGGCGACCAGACTTCCCCGTGCTGCATCACCCGAAAATCCGCTTCGTTCAGCCCTTGTCGCTCCAGGGCGGCCCTTAGCCGTCGGGGTGGCTCGTCCATGGGCTCGTCGGTGAGCACGAACGTGCCCCAGTGCATCGCCACCGACTGTCGGGAACCGATATCCTGATGAATGCTCACCGCCTCTTCCGGGGCCACGTGCACCGGCGCCATGAACCAGCGCGGGTCGTAGGCCCCAATGGGCAGAAGCGCAGGTTATCTCCGAAGCGCCGGTGTAACTGGCGCACGGTTTTTTCATCAAGGTGGTCGTAGTGGTTGTGGGAAATCAGCACCAAATCAATCGGCGGCATGTCTGCTACCGTCAGGGCCGGCGGTGTATAACGCTTCGGCCCGACCAGTTGAAAGGGGCTGGCGCGTTCCGACAGTACCGGGTCGGTGAGCACGTTCAGACCACGATACTGGAACAGGAACGAGGCGTGACCCAGCCAGACCAGTTGTGGTTCTTCGGGCGGACTCATCAGGGAATGCGTATCTGGCCGCAGCAGCGTGAAGCGTTTTCCCTTCGGGAAGTTGCGGCCCGGGGCCAGTTGCCAGCGCATAAAATCGCCAATGCCATGTCGGGGGACTGGCTCCAGGTTGCGGTACCTGCCCCGATAGAAATGCGGTTCCGCAGCAAGAGCGGCAAGGCGGTTACGGTCAACGGTCATGGATCGAACTCTCATTCTTGTCAGGGGCCAATGCCAGTAGCTCCTGCAACATGCTGTAGCTTAATCCCCAGATGCAGGCATCCTGGTAACGGCAACAGGGCATGTTGAGTGTGCCCAGGGGCGTGCGCCAGGAAAGTCGGCCCTGGTTCGCGTCTGCGCCGAGGTAGTCCATCGGCACCCAGACCGCTCGCTCGACTTCGTGATTCGTTGAGACCGACTTCGGTCCCCGCCACTCGAACACATAGGGGGTGACCACCATCGGGCGCCAGCGGCTGTGATGGCGGGTGACCAGGTCGGACAGCCGGGTGAGAAAACGGCCGTGGCGCCTCAGATCCATGCCGGTTTCTTCCAGTGTTTCCCGCTCGGCAGCGGCCCGTGCAGATGCATCTTCAGGTTGCAGGCGGCCGCCCGGGAAAGCCATGTCGCCAGACCAGGGGTCACCCTCCCGACGGGCCCGCTGGATAAAGAGCAGCTCCTTGCCACCGTTTTCTGTGCTTCGAAAGATAAGGGCGACGGACGCTCGGGCGAATCGGCGCCGAAACGGTATCTTGTGGGGGCGCAAATGGCTTAGCCAGGATTTCGAGGTCAAGAAAGACTATCCTCTGGTAATGGTTGGTTATAGTTAAACACATCCTGCACAGGCTAGACGCAATCCCGATATTCAAAACTTCAATCTGACGGCCCGCTGGCTATTGTCGGCTCCTTCGCCGTGCGCAAAACCGGTCAAAATTTTCTGGCTTTGGTCTACATTGTATTGAAGCGAACGGTAAGTCACCGGTTATCGCACCAATGATGGACACCTTGGCGGTAGGCTGATGGAGCTGGAGCAGATCAATGCCATAGAACGGGCAACCCGTTATGGGCGCGCCGAGGTGCTTCGCCTCGGTGTGGCCGTGATCTTCATTGTCGGCATCATGTTGTATGTCCGCTCGATAGGGGCGGATGCGCCAAACATGGTCATGCTGGTGGCAGCGGCCATGATCGGCGGCTACATGGCGATGAATATTGGCGCAAACGATGTCGCCAATAACGTAGGCCCTGCCGTCGGTTCCAAGGCTCTTACGCTTGCGGGTGCAATCGCCATTGCCGCGATCTTTGAGGCCAGCGGCGCGCTTATCGCCGGTGGCGATGTGGTGAGCACGATAAAAAAGGGGATTATTGATCCTGCCCTGATTGGCGATGCCGACACCTTCATCTGGCTCATGATAGCCGCTTTGCTGGCTGCTGCACTGTGGTTGAATGTTGCCACATACGTGGGCGCGCCAGTCTCCACGACACACTCAATTGTTGGTGGTGTTATGGGTGCGGGCATCGCTGCCGGAGGCTCGGGCATTGTTGATTGGGGCCAGTTCGGCCAGATCGCTGCCAGTTGGGTTATTTCCCCGGTGCTTGGCGGTGCCATTGCAGCCTTGTCTCTATACCTTATCAAGCGCCGGATTACCTACAAGCGGGATATTGCCCAAGCTGCGAAACACAACGTTCCCCTGTTCGTTGCAATCATGGCCTGGGTCTTTTCGACCTATCTGGCGTTGAAGGGATTAAGCAAGATTGTCGAGATCGGGTTACTCCCCGCCGTTGGGTTGGGGGCAATCGTCGGAGCCATCGTGTGGTGGCTTACAAAATGGTTGATTCACCGCCACTCCGCCGAGGTGGAAAACAGCAAGGCGGGCGTTGATGGCCTTTTTACTATCCCGCTGATTTTTGCGGCCGCGCTTCTGAGCTTTGCCCACGGCGCGAATGACGTTGCCAACGCAGTCGGCCCGCTGGCCGCGATCAATGAAGCCGTGCTTCAGGGCGGAATAGCGTCCAAGGCCGCGATTCCCAGCTGGGTGTTGTTGGTGGGTGCACTTGGTATCGCGCTTGGCCTGGCACTGTTTGGCCCCAAGCTCATACGCACGGTAGGTTCGGAAATAACGGAGCTCGACCGGATGCGGGCTTTCTGCGTAGCGATGGCTGCGGCGGTTACGGTTATCGTTGCCAGTCAGTTAGGCCTTCCGGTGAGCTCAACGCATATTGCGATAGGGGGTGTGTTTGGCGTTGGCTTTTTGCGCGAACATCTCAAAACGACCTATCGCCAGAAGATTGATGAGATCGAGGCGCACTATGCCGGAGAGGACCGGGAGAAAGTAGAGCGGGTGCTGGAGGAGTTCGAGGAAGCTTCCTTTGAGGAGAAGGGGCAAATTCTACAGAACCTCAAGAGGAATAATGGTGGCACGGCACCGATCTCGAAAAGCGATCGCAAGGGTCTGAAAAAGGTTTATCGCCAGGAGCTGGTAAAGCGATCAGCGGTGTTCAGGATTGTGGCTGCCTGGATTGTCACCGTTCCATTATCGGGACTGTTAGCGGCTATGCTTTTCTTCACGATCAGGGGGATGCTTCTTCCATAAGCTCTCTCAGTTTGGCAAGTTGCGCCTCAACGACTCGCAGGCGAACTTCTGTTTGAGCGGGTGTTTCCCCCGGGGCGCCGGAAGTCAGTCGGTCGCGGTATTTCTCCTGTTTCTCCACCAGCCGCTCTTCAAGCCGCTTCAGTTCTTCAAGCTCCAGGGACTTACCCTTGTCATGGTCGCCCAGAATATCGTCAAGCTTCGCCACAAGATCCTTGAAACCCACTGTTCCGTCCTCTCTGTTTAAAGCTTAATCGGAATTCGTCATGGCATGACTTCTGCCCGCCCTGCGTCGCTCACCGACAGCTCCTCTGTGGTTCGAGCGGCTTCAACATCCATGGCAGTCAGGAGCTCGCGGGTTCCTGTCAGAATAGCATCGACGGTTTCGCTGGCGTAGGCAGAGTCGTTTAGCAGAGACGTAGCCATGGCGGCATCAATCCGTTTTGCACCCAGGAGTTTTGTGACACGACCGACCATCGATTCGCGGTCTACTCGTGCACGCACAGCGATCTCGTCGAGCTCCAGTATTGCTGCGCTGGCATCCTCAAACCGGCCTTCGTAAAAACGATGGGTCTCACGCAGTACCATCGCGACTCGCAGTCGAAGCTCGTTGTACTCTTTGCGAATCGTGGCGTTATCCGACGCCATATAAATTGTGAGATTCTTGCGTAGGTGTTTGACATGCTTGATGGCTTCGACCATCTCCGCGGCAGCATGCTGAAGACGATAAAGCGATTCGGTGGAGTTGGCCGGCGACTCCCGGGTCATTCGCCCGGAAATAAAGTCGAGAATGGCGTTGTACAGGCGTTTTACTCGCTGTCGGTAGATCAGGTCGATGTCGATATCGATGCGTTCCCGGGAATTGTTAATCATCGCTTCAAGGTCATCGCTCTGGCGAATATTTTCGCGGTGCAGGTGGAGACCATGGGCAAGGATAACGAAGGCTTGATCGAACAGGTGCCAGACCTCCCTGCGCACTGCCGCGTTTGCACTATCGGGTGAGTCCATCGCAGCCTGATTCAGGTACCGCGGCTGTGCGGCGACCTCTTCCTCTCGCTCTGGCAGCCAGCGCTCGAGTGCCCGTGCCATTCTCGATATCAGTGGCAGCATGATGGCAACACCAAGGCAGTTGAACAGGGTGTGGAATACGGCGAGCTTGACCGTGTAGTCATCGTCGGCGATCGACATGAGGGCTGACAGGGCATCCACTGACCAGCGCAGGGGCTCGATCAGCACCAGGGCAATCACCGCCGTTACCGCGTTGAACAGGAGATGGGCGCCTGCCAGACGCTTGCCAGTGATATTTGCACCCAGACCACCGATCAGAGCGGTGACGGTTGTACCAATATTTGCACCAATGGCCAGGGCCAGAGCGTTTTCGTAGGTAATCTGGCCCGTGGCCAGACCGGCCAGAGTCAGCGCCAGCGTCGCATGGCTGGATTGCATCACGACGGTCGCCAGAATTCCGAGGCCTGTGTAGACAAGAAGTCCTGAGATACCGTCCATTGCATACTCGCGCAGATCGACAGCCGACTGATAGCTTTCGAAGCCCGCCTTCATGAAATCGATACCGAGAAACAGAAACCCGAGCCCGGCGAGAATTGCACCGAAGGCTTTCCAGGCTCGTGGTTGCTGAAAATTCAGTACCACGCCAAAGACAAGCATCGGCAAGGCAAAGGCCGAAAGGCTCATTTTCATACCGATGGTGGCGAATAACCAGGCGCCGGTCGTGGTGCCAAGATTGGCGCCGAAGATAATGCCGATACCCGTGATCAGCGGAAGCAAGCCGGCGCTCAAAAACGAAATCGTGATCACCGATACCAGGGAACTGGACTGCATGATGGCGGTACTGACGATGCCAAAACCGAGGCTTTTCGGAATCGTATCGGTTGTACGACGCAGCACGCTCTCGAGAAAACCACCGGTAAACTGGCGAAACCCGTTCTCCAGCGAGAGCATGCCGAACAGAAAAATGGCAACGCCGGCGGCAATCTGTTTGAACTCTGGGCTCACCCATAGCGCAAGGGCGAGGATTCCGAGGATCAGAGCAAGAAAGAGTTGGCGATAGTTCACTGGGATTCAACGTCCCCTTTTATGAATTATTTGACTATCAGGTTGCACTGGAACCATTCCAGTGATCATCCTTTTGAATTGTAGGCTGTTAACTTTTTAAACGCGTACCCAAACCGTGAATCGAACTTTAATAACCCGGCATTCATCGCAAAAAGGCGAGCGATTGAAACCGTGCCTTGCGATGCGCACGACAGGAGGCCAGATGACGTTCGAGCATATCGTTCAGATAAACGACCTGACCAAGCCAGAGCTACCGGTTCTGACCCGATTCCAGGTGTGGGAGGGGCTGGTGCTCAGGGCCCGGCGCCCGGACAAGTTCCTCGTTGGTGTCGATGATTACGAGATTCTGGATCAGGGTCCGGCTTACCTGAAGCGTAGCCTCCAGCTGCCGGGACTGCATGTGGTCGATGAAGTCACTTTCTGGCACGAGGCGAGGATAGAGTACCGGACTCAGCCAACGGCCAACCTCCCGGCCGCAACACTTGTCATGGATATCGAAGAGCCCGAGCCGGCATCACTGTTTGTCCGTTTCCGGTATGAAACAGCGAGCATCGAGAACCGCGGTGATTCGATGCCCTATGACCAGTATCTTGAACAGGCCTATGTAGCCACAGACATTGAGACGATTCAGATCATTCGGCAGTTGGCCGAGACAGGGGTATTCCGATAAATCCCACTCGTTTGATGGAGTGGGAGCGTATCCTGTCCGTGAGCCCAAAGTTGAGGAGTAGCCATGTTTCGCATACATGTCGAACGAGTTCTCGAGAAGGATATTGAATCAGTCTTTGAAGCCATCTCCGACCACGCCCGCTATTCCCGGTTTCCCGGGGTTAGCAAGTCTTTACTGATTGAAGAGGGTAGAGATGAGAAAAATGGCATTGGCGCCCTGAGAATTGTCGGAGCGGGCCGGCTCGAGCTCACTGAGCGTATTACCCGGTTCGAGAGGCCAAACCGAATGCACTATCAAATTGAAAAATCGAGCCCGTTCACCGTTCAGCACACGAAGGGAGAGATTGTTTTAAAGCCAGAAGGCGAACAGACCCGGGTTACCTGGGTTTCTGAAGGGCACGTGCAAGTGCCGCTGCTGGGTGGGGTAATGGACCGATTGGCTGAGCGCAGCTTTTCCAGAGCCTTCAGCTCTTTGCTCAAGGCTATTGAGCGCCTCTAGAGCTTGAGCTGAGCCCACACTATTCATAACTCGACAAACCGTGGCACAACCATGAGCCCTACACCCACTGCCAGCATCTCCCAGGCGCTGCTGGCCAGGTAGGGATACAGGATCATGGCAATGCCGCAGTAGCGGGTGACGATGTTTTTCCTGCGCCGGCCATACATGAAATAGGCGAAACCGATGCAGCCAAACAGCAGCGACAGGAAGATGTCAGCGGTTTCCATGCGGTGAACTCCTCCGGTAAGTTTACCCGTATAGACTAATTGTAGAGTCTCAAAATAGGGAGCGAGTTGGTTATGAGAGTGTCTTTTTCAGTGAAAGCGGTGCTAATCCTGCTATCACTTGCGCTGGCACCGATAGTAGCGCATGCAAAGCCCGTGTGGATCGATGTCCGCACAGAGGCAGAACATCGGCAAAGCCACATAGATGGAGACCCGCTGATTCCGCATGACCAGATCGTTGCGGAGGTTACCGAGAGGTTCCCGGACAAAGACACCGAGATTAATCTTTATTGCCGCAGTGGCAACAGGGCAGGTAAAGCAAAATCGGCTCTGGAGCGTGCCGGTTATACAAATGTTGAGAACAAGGGGAGCCTGGCTGAGGCGCGTGAAGCGCGTAGTCTATAGGGAGCGAACAATTTTTAGCCACTTCAGGTATAATGGAAGGCTGACGATATTAATTAAGCCATCCCGACCTGGATATCACTATGAGCAAGAAACCCGAGAAAGTAACCCTGACTTCTGCTGCCATTGAAGAACAGACAGCCGCGTTTTTGAAAGCGGGCGGATCTGTGGAATACGTCGGCAAGGGCAAAAGCGGACAAGTATCCCCCACGGGTTCAAAGCAGATCAGCCTGAAAAAGTAACGCCCATCTCAGTGACGAGGATTGCTCTGATCGGGGGAGGACTCGTCATCTGAGGCGTTGTCATTCGATGTGAGGTAGTAGTCTTTCTCATCGAATGTTTTCACATCAGGATCTTCAATATAGTTTTTGCGTTTGCCCCGATACAGCCAGACGGCGATGATCGCGACAATTACTGCGAGCACAATTCATTTCATCGTTGTCTCCTCCACAAGGTCGTCGTTCTTATATTGAGCACCTTGCAGAGTGACCAGTCAATGTAACTTGCACATACGCTTCAAAGAGGCTCGGATCGGCATTTGAGCAAAATGCCATTCGCGCCTTTACTTGATGTACGGACAGCAAAGGTGTCGTGCAGATCATGATGGAATCATTCGGTGCAGATTTGATTGAGCAGCTCCGTCGAAATCTTGGCGATGCCTTTCAGGCAGTGTCAGGCGAGAATCTCGACTGGGGGGCGTTGCTGGTACAGGTACTTGGCCAGCTGCTGGTCTCTGTAATCTACCTTGGCGTCTTCCTGGGCGTTTATCTGATTCTGATCGCTGCCATCAGGCTGGGTCTTGGTGAGCGGCGAACCAAAACCCCTCTTTACATCCAGATGCGCAGCGGCCTGCGCTATCTGGCCGGGTTGGGTGCGCTGATAGTTATTCTTGCGCAATTCGGGGTTTCTCCTGAGGTTCTCAAGGCGATGGCGAGGGCAGGTTTCATGGTCCTCGGTTTCTACGTGGTCTGGGTAGTTTTCCGGCGTCTGATCAAGGAAGGCACTTCACGCTATCGAATGGATCCTTCCATCCGGCAACTGGTCGAGAATCTGTTTGCGGTTATCGCCGCAACCCTTGCGGTGGTGACGGTGCTTGCCCAGTTCGGTTTCGATGTGGTGTCGATTATCGCCGGTCTGGGCATCGTCGGTATTGCCGTTGGTTTTGCAGCGCAATCCACTCTCTCCAATTTCATTGCGGGAATCACCCTGCTCATTGAAAGGCCTTTTCGAATCGGTGATTGGGTCACCATCAACGGACAGGAAGGCAAAGTGGTGAAGATTGCCTTGCGAACCACCTGGCTGCGAACCCGGGATAATATCTTCACGATGATTCCAAACGACAGTGTTGCCTCCACGGATATCATCAATTACAGCGCAGAGGGCGTGACACGCCTGAATATTCCCGTGGGGATTGCTTACAAGGAATCTGCGAAGGCGGCGAGGGAAGTGCTGATGCCGGTTTTGCTGGCACATCCCGAAGTTTTGCAGGGCGCTGGCATGGAGCCCCGTGTTTTGCTCAAAAGCCTCGGTGATTCGTCAGTGAACCTCGAAGTCAAAGTGTGGATAACGCCGGATAACCTGGATGTTCGGCCCAGAATCATGGCCGATATTCTCGAGCAGATGAAAGAAGCCCTGGATGCCGCCGGTATAGAGATTCCCTTCCCGCATCTGCAGCTGTTCATTGACGATGCAAAAGGATTGAAGCCGGTTCTCGAACCTTTCTACAGGCTACGGGGATAAAACGGAAAATCCTTGCAGGCAGCCCTTCGGATGCTTGCATCTTGTGACTCCAGATCCTTTCGCAATCGTCTTGATAGTGGAGGGACAGGCTCGCTTCCTGGCCTGTAAGGGTCTAAATTGTTGTGTATGGAAACTAATTTCCGCGTCTGGCTGGGACACTCTGGTCTGACGCATCGGGTTGTTGCCAATGCCCTTTGCGTTATTTCGAATATAAAGGGGTAACTTATGGCGATCACACCGAAATCCAAAATGTCGCAGGAAGTGCTGGCCTGGCGCGATCCCTCCATGGACTCGGTTCTGGGAACGGAAACACCCAAGGACCCAAACAAGGGCTATATTGCTCTTCTTGGCTGGAGTATTAATGCGATCAAGGCGGCTCAGAAGTTCGATCGCCGCTATATCGTGGTTGCCCCGGATTGGGCTGCCGATTTTTGCACGGCCAACAATATTCCCTTCATCCCCTGGGATTTTGTTCGCCTGAACGATCGGTCAATGGAAATCGCTGAAAAGCTGAAAGCCGAAGGGGTGGATGTCGCAATCCCATTGTTCGAGGAAACGGTGGAATGGTCAGGCGCGATCAACTCTGTTCTGTTGAATAATCCGCGTATGTACGGCCAATCCATTTTGTTCCGGGACAAGGCGCTGATGAAACGTCGGGCCCAGCTTGGTGGTATTCGCGTCGGGATTTTCGAAGAAGCCCACGAAAAAGATGACATCATTCGCTTCATGAAGCGGGTTAACCAGACTCTGCTTAAACTGGATGGTGACCCGGACGATCCGATTCACGTGAAGGCCTTCGATAAAGCCGGCTGCCTGGGTCACCGCATGATCCGCACGCTGGAAGAAATCGATACGATTCCGGACGAGGAATACCCCCTGCTCATGGAAAGTCATCTGAGTGGCTGGGAATTCGCTGTTGAGGCCTGGATCCACGATGGCAAAATCAAGTTTCTGAATATTTCAGAGTACGTCACCCTGGGTTACTCGGTGTTTGTTCCTGCCACGAAGGAACTTGAAAGCTGGCGCGAAGCAATCACCAAGCAGATCGAATTGCTGGTCAAAACATTTGATATTCAGTTCGGTCTGATCCATCCGGAGTACTTCGTAACCAGCGACGGCACCATGTACTTTGGCGAAGTTGCGTATCGCCCACCCGGGTTCAAGGCCTTCGAATTGATTGAACGCGCGTATGGATTCAATGCCTACCAGGCTTCCATGCTGGTGTTTGATCCCAAGAGCACCAAGGAAGAGGTCGATGCCTTCTTCCCCCGCGAAGTGGTCGATGCCAAAGGTTATGCCGGTTGCTTCGGTGTTTATCCGAGACGCCGAGTAGTGAGCAAGCTGGAAATGCCCAAAGAGTGCATTGAGCATCCTTACTTTGAGTCGCACGAGTTGGTGGCCCCTGCCGAGGAAACAGTTCCGGACCGATCCGCTTTTGGTACTCACTGGGGGCTTGTGTTCTTCTTCGGTGACGACCCGATCAAGATGCGGGATCTTCTGAAATCCCAGGAGGAGCTGGACTTCTACGTCTAGGAACGACAGGAGCCGGCTGATACCCGGCTCCTGATAGTCCGACACAGCTTCTCCGGGGCGTTACCAGTTCTCTGAGAAAGGCCGCGCATCGAGCTCGAAAGTCCAGGCTGAGCGTGGCTGGTTGTGTAGCTGCCAATAGATTTCCGCGAGGTCGTCGGGCTCGATAATGCCGTCCTCGCCCTTGCTCGCATAGAGGTCCGGCAAAAATTCTGCCGTGGCTTCATTGCGGATGAGGCCATCCACCACCACGTGAGCGACGTGAATCCCTTGCGGGCCTAATTCCCTTGCCGTGCTTTGCGCCAGGGCGCGCAGTGCATGCTTGCCGCCGGCAAAGGCCGCAAAGCCGCGTCCGCCGCGGAGGCTGGCGGAGGCGCCGGTAAAGAGGAGTGTGCCTTCATTGCGTTGCAGCATTGGTGTTACCACCAATCAAAGTCGGCATGACCGAAGCGTCGACCACCCGCAAACCCTCAAGTCCGTGAACCTTGAGGCTGGAGTCAACCACGGCCAGATCATCTATGCCCATCTTGCAGGTGCCCACCGGGTGATAGATCGTATCCGCACGGGCGCGAATGTGGCGTTCCCATTCCTCATCGCTCATGCCGTCGTGAACGCCGAACATTTCGGATTGTCGGTACGGCGAGAGTGCAGGCCCTTCGAGAATCTCCCGGGTGATTTTTGCGCCTTTGATAGTCAGATTCAGGTCGTCCGGGTCGGACAAATAGTTGGGGTCGATGCCGGGATCGGCCATTGGGTCGGCGCTGAGCAGAAAAACACGCCCTCGGGATTTCGGCCGCAGGTTGCAGACGTGGCAACTGAAGCCGTGTCCCCAATGCAGTTTACGGGCGTGATCCTCCACGATGGAGACGACGAAGTGCAGCTGCAGGTCCGGCTTGTTCTGCTCCGGGTCAGACTTCAGGAATGCCGCCCCCTCTGCAAAGGGCGAGGCAATCATACCCGTCCCATCCGTTCGCCATTGGAGGGAATGGCGAAGCATGTTTTTCATGCCCGTTAAACTGAAGCCAAAGTTATCGGTATCCGCGGACTTGTAGGCCAGAATGAAATCCAGATGATCCTGCAGATTTCGGCCGACACCCGGCAGTTCGTGAATCATGGGAATACCGTGCGGGAGGATGTCTTCAGGGTTTCCCACTCCGGATAGCTGTAGTAACTGCGGTGAACCGAAGGCACCGGCGGATAGGATGACTTCGCGGTTTGCTGAGGCCGAGAGCGATCGGCCCTTGAGTCGATACTCAACGCCGGAAGCACGTTTTCCGTTAAAAAGAATTCGGGTCGCACGGGCACCGGTCACAACCTTTAGGTTGTTGCGCTGTTCCATGATCGGATACAAATACGCCGCAGCGGTGGAGCAGCGTTCACCATTGCGTTCGGTGTCATGAAACTGGGTAACTTCATAGAGGCCAACGCCCTCGTTGTCGCCGGTATTGAAATCGTCGCTTGCGGGATAGCCGTGCTCTTTAGCCGCATCGATAAAGGCTTCGGAAATGGGCCTTGGTGATCGCTGTTTGCAAACATGCAGTGGGCCATCGGCCCCGTGGTATTCGCTGGCTCCACCTTCATGGCATTCCGCTTTGCGGAAGTAGGGCAAAACATCGTCCCATCCCCATCCGTCGCAACCCAGCTCGGCCCATCCATCATAATCCGCGCTGTGTCCACGCACATAAAGCATTGCGTTGATCAGGCTGGAACCACCCAGCCCACGGCCTCTGGGTTGGAATCCTCGACGCCCAGCCAGTTCGGGCTGCTGCTCTGTATTGAGCGCCCAGTTATTGATCTTGCCATGGCCGGGCATGATTGCGACTACACCAGCTGGCGCGCGGGTCAACAAGTGATCGCCCTTGCCACCTGCCTCCAGGAGACAGACGCTGACATCAGGGTCCTCACTCAATCGCGCCGCCATCACGGCGCCAGCCGATCCGCCACCTACAATGATGTAATCAAAAATCATACGGTCCCCGGTTCCTGTTTTTGTTTTGGGTGTACGCTTTCCTGAGCCAGAAAAGGCAGCAGTCAACGAGATGCAGGATCAAGGTTAGACCATGGCCTGGCCGAGCGCCTCTTGGCAGATGGACAGACTGCTAAGAGCGTAGGATGCCGAACTGATCGTGATTCCCGGTGCCGGGCATGCTGCAAATCTTTCGCACCCGGATCCGGTTAATCAGGCATTGGATAATTTCTTGAAGCGACTGTAGGCCGCGGATTCATTCCGCGGCATCCGCTTCTTGCTTGGTTTCATGCTCGGTTCCCGGGGCGTGCTCTGGTGGGCAGTAGGTTGTGTAAAGCTTGAGCATGCCGTTTCCGGTGTTACGGAAGTTGTGAAAGGTACCCGAGGGCACGATGCTGACGTCGCCCGCCTTTACAGGTACCTTCGTTTCGCCGATTGTCGCTTCTCCCTCGCCCGAGACGAAATAAAGCAGTTGATCATGTCCCTCGTGAACTTCGCCGCCAATCTCGCCGCCTTCGGGAATGGCCATCAGAACGAGTTGCGTATGATCTCCGGTCCATAATACCTGCCGGAACTCTTCGTTGCTTTTCGCCATTTCCACAACGGGTAGCGTGGTTCTGCGAACTTCTTTCATTCCAGTATCTCCATCCGTGAATTCAGTATTTGATACTCCTTTTAGCCTCAATCAGATCGCCGGTCTTCAGGCGAAGTCGTAATCACCGCCTTTCTCGAGCGCCCTCTGATAAGCCGGTCGGGCATGAACGCGTTTGACCCATCCGCTGATGTGAGGCCGGTTCCTGCCGACGATGCCCCTGGCTACGGAAGCCTCGAGCGGGAAGCTCATCTGGATGTCCGCCGCGCTCAGTTTGTCCCCCAGGAACCAGGTGTTCTTCGCCAGATGGCTTTCCACGAAATCCAGGTGGGTCTTGATCATCGGGCCGATAAACATCTCGTTGGTTTTGTCCGAAATGCCTTTGGCGACAGGTTTAACAAAGAACGGCATCGGGCTGGTTTTTACCTTTTCGAAGACAAGGCGCAACACCAGAGGCGGCATCAATGAGCCTTCGGCGTAGTGCAACCAATAGGTGTAGTCGAGCCAGGCTTGCCCCCCGCTCTCCGGGAGCATGGTGTCTTTGCCGTAGGTGTGCGCCAGGTATTCAATGATGGCACCGGATTCGGCCACCACCAGATCGCCGTCTGTGATCACCGGGGATTTTCCAAGCGGGTGCACCTTTTTCAGGCTTTCGGGGGCCAGCATGGTCTTGGGATCTCGCTGGTAATGCTTGATCTCGTAGGGAACACCCAGTTCTTCCAGCATCCAGAGAACGCGCTGTGAGCGGGAATTGTTGAGGTGGTGAACTGTAATCATGCGCAAGCTCCGTTCGCATTGAAAAATGGTCGGGTGTGAAGAGTAGTCTGCAAAGAGCGTTTTGGTTCACCGCTGGCGGTGATTAAGTGGCTAATTACGATTGCGCACCGCAAAGCCGTGGCGCCTGAGCTCCTTCAGAATCTCGGGCACCTTGAAGGGCATCAACGTTCGCGTTGTTTTCAGAAGACTGATGGCAACATGCATCCTTTTGTACCAGAGTACCTGGCGGATCTTCTTCTTCATCGGGTGATAGCCTTCCCGATAAAGCTCGTCAACGCGGTCGGCGTTATTGGTAAGGCTGTAGTCGCTCAGGTCCAGAGGTACCGATATGTCGGCATGCTTCAGTTGCTTGCGGGTGTTGAAATCGATGCCAATGTTGATGGCGTTGGAAATGACATCGAAGGTGTTGTCCGGCTTCGGATAACGGCTGACATGGCTGAGATCAACGGCCACCGTAATACCAGCACCCATTTTGGCCAATGGCGAAATGGGGACGTTTTCCACCAGCCCCCCGTCCACCAGAATCCGCCCATCGATTTCAACAGGTACAAACAGGCCGGGAACCGCCATTGAGGCGCACACGACATCCGCCAGATTGCCTTCCCGGAAGATCAGCTGTTCACCGGTTTCGATATCCGTGGCACAGATGGCCAGCGGAATCTCGGCGTCCTCGATCCGGACATCGCCCAGATCGCGGTGAATCATCTCCCGAATGGCGTTGGTGCTGAACAGCCCTCCGCGCTCAAAGGTAAAGTTGATGATTTTGGAGAGGTTCAGCGTTGAGCAAATGCTGAGGATGGATTCCGCCGGGCGGCCGAAAGCGTAATAGCTCGCGATAAGCGCGCCGGCGCTCGTGCCCGAAATGCAATGAATCTTGATTTGCTCTTCTTCAAACGCTTTCAGCACACCAATGTGCGCAATGCCTTTGGCAGCGCCGCCTCCCAGAGCCAGACCGATGCGGGTGTTAAAGGGGTTGAGTTTCATCAGCGGGAACCTTCAGGCGTTGCGAGGATTCGTAGCGCACAAGTCTAACAGAGTTGGAAATTTTAATTCTTAGAGTTCAAAATATTGGGGTGGCACTTAGAGAGGTAAACTTTCCAACCGACTGCCGGGTTATGCAGTCATAGGAGTCCTCACATTGGGTGACGTCATTTCAGACGATTATCAGACCGACTACGTAGCCGGTCAGGATAATATCGAGAAGTTCGGCTTCGATATCCACAACATCGTATTTCCGTTAACCGCAATCCTGATTGTTGCCTTTGTTGTCGGAACACTTATTTTCCCCGCAGGTGCAAAGGAGTTGCTCGATAGCGCCAAGAATGGTGCGATCGCTGTGTTCGACTGGGGCTTTCTTCTCAGCGCAAACCTGTTTGTTCTTTTCTGTCTGGCCCTTATTTTCATGCCGGTGGGCAAGATTAGGATTGGCGGGCTTGATGCCAAGCCAGAGTTCTCTCTGCTGTCCTGGTTTGCCATGTTGTTTGCAGCTGGTATGGGTACCGGGCTTATGTTCTGGTCGGTTGCCGAGCCGGTGGCCTATTACACCGACTGGTATGGAACGCCCCTGGGTGTTGAGCCAAACACTGCTGAGGGTGCCCGGCTTGCGATGGGCGCAACGATGTACCACTGGGGTCTGCATCCATGGGCAATCTACGCGATTGTCGGGCTCTCGCTGTCGTTTTTTGCCTTTAATAAAGGCCTGCCGCTAACCATTCGCTCTGCCTTTTTTCCAATTCTGGGAGACAAGGTGTGGGGGTGGCCCGGCAATGTTATCGACACTGTGTCGGTACTGGCGACCATCTTTGGTCTTGCAACCTCGCTCGGGTTTGGCGCCCAGCAAGCGGCATCCGGTATTTCCTACCTGTTTGATATTGAGGGAGGCCTGAATATTCAGGTCGGCGTGATCGCCGGCGTTACGGCTGTTGCTACCCTCTCCGTGATTCGGGGGATCCATGGTGGTGTCCGGATTCTCAGTAACGCGAACATGATCATGGCCGGGCTGCTGCTTCTGTTTGTAATATTTGCCGGCCCCACACTTGCCGTGTTCCAGTGGCTCTGGGATACGTCGGTCTCCTACGCGTCCAATATGTTCTCGCTCAGTAATCCCTTTGGCCGCGAGGAAGACACCACCTGGTTCCATGGTTGGACGGTCTTCTACTGGGCCTGGTGGATTTCCTGGTCACCGTTCGTAGGTATGTTTATCGCGCGGGTCTCCCATGGTCGCACGGTGCGTGAGTTCGTCACGGCGGTTCTGATCATCCCGACCATCATTACTCTGTTCTGGATGAGCGCATTCGGAGGCGGGGCGCTTCTGTTCGTTGGCGGTGAACAAGCCCTCAACGCTCTGCAAGCTGGCGCCCTGAGTGTCGGGCTGCCGTTTACGCTGGTGCTGTTGGTGATGACCTACAGCCTGTTCAAAGGCCTTCATCATGAACGCCGCTTGCTGATTGCCGAAGGCAAGATGGTGTAACCCCAGGCTGATATCAGGTGACGCTGGAAGGGCCCCCCATTGAGGGGCCTTTTTTGAGCGAGAGTATCCGGTCAGGACGGGTAGAATTGCCGGATGGCCGTCAGCAGCATGTCGACATCCTCACGGCTGACATCCTGGTGGGTCACAAAGCGGATCGGGTCGCCGGCCGTAATCAGGATGCCCTGTTCGGCCAGGTAGTCTTTCAGCTGTGACGCCTGGCCCGCCTTGCACCTTGCGTAAACGATGTTGGTCTGGGTACTGGCCGGGTTGACCTCAAGTTCCGGAATCTTTGCCAGGCCGTTGCTCAGGTATTCGGCGTTTTCATGGTCCTCGAGCAGTCGAAGCGGCCCCCTTTCGAGCGCGATACGTCCCGCGGCGGCCAGAATGCCGGCCTGGCGCATGCCGCCCCCCACCATTTTGCGCAGCCGGGTGGCCCGCTTGATGAATGATTCCGACCCCAGCAGCAGCGATCCAACCGGTGCGCCCAGGCCTTTGGACAGACACATGCTGACGGAATCGTAGTGCCGGGTTATTTCGGTGACATCGCAGTTTGATTTTACGGCGGCATTGAAGACACGGGCGCCGTCCAGGTGCAGAAGAAGCCCGTGTTCGTCGCAGAACGCACGGGCCTGCGCCTGGTACTCAAGGGGCAGTACTTTGCCTCCGATGGTGTTCTCAAGGGAGAGCAGACGGGTGACGGCAAAATGAAAATCGTCCGCCTTGATCGCGGCCCGGGCTTTTTCCAGATCAATGCTCCCGTCCGGCTCGTTCTCGATCGGTTGGGGCTGGACACTGCCCAGCACCGCGGCGCCTCCGCCCTCATACTTGTAATTGTGAGCGGACTGGCCACAGAGATACTCATCGCCACGGCCACAATGACTCATGATGGCAAGCAGGTTGGCCTGGGTGCCTGTGGCAGTAAAAAGGGCCGCTTCGAAGCCGAGCCTCTGGGCGGCGTAGGCCTGCAGGCTGTTAACCGTAGGGTCGTCGCCATAGACATCGTCTCCCACCTCGGCGCTGGCCATGGCTTCGCGCATCTCGGGGGTAGGGCGGGTCACAGTATCGCTGCGGAAATCAATCATTGTTCCTGGCGCCTTTTTCTTTCCTCGGATGTCTGCATTCTACAGTGCAGCAGGAATCATGGAATTCCCACCCTTTGCATTATTCCCGATTCGTCCCCATAAACCAGAACAAAGCCAAACAACAGGAGATCAGCAATGACGGCACCAACCCTTAAGGAACAACTGAACAGCGCGGTAAAAGAAGCAATGCGGAACAAGGATAAAACCCGCCTGGTTACTTTGCGCATGGCCCAGTCTGCCGTGAAGCAGATTGAGATTGATGAACGCCGCGAGCTCAATGACGAGGATGTTCTCAAGGTGCTGGACAAGATGCTCAAACAGCGCCGCGACGCTGCCAGTCAGTACGATGAAGCCGGCCGCGAGGAACTGGGCGATAAAGAGCGAGCGGAAATGGTGATCATTGAAGAGTTCATGCCGGCGGCTCTCAGCGAGGATGATCTTGACGGGTTGATTCGGATGGCCATCAGTTCAACGGATGCCCAGGGCATGCAGGACATGGGCAAAGTGATGAATGAACTGAAACCCCAGGTGCTTGGCCGCGTTGAGATGGGGCATTTGAGCAAGAAAGTGCGAGCCGCGCTGGCGGGTTGATCCAGTTAACCTTTTCTGTCGCATAAACGGGGCGACGCAGCGTGTAGAAAATTGTCGCGCGGAAATGCCTCGGAAGGTATTTCTGTTCAAATTCGAAGGAAAAAGGAAAGCGTTATGTCTATTGAACAAGTGCTCTATCGTGCCCATGCAGAAGCAACCGGTGGTCGTGACGGCCGTGCCATTTCGTCAGACGGCATTCTTGATGTAGAGCTGGCAACCCCGAAAGAAATGGGCGGTGCCGGCGGCAAGGG
The DNA here is from genome assembly GCF_002341575.1 of Marinobacter sp. UBA2498. NCBI lineage: Bacteria > Pseudomonadati > Pseudomonadota > Gammaproteobacteria > Pseudomonadales > Marinobacteraceae > Marinobacter > Marinobacter sp. UBA2498. The sequence continues at coordinate 41,829 of NZ_DDOI01000150.1, forward strand.
GACCAACCCGGAGCAACTTTTTGCTGCAGGCTATTCCGCATGCTTTATCGGCGCCATGAAATTTGTGGCCGGTCGCGACAAGCTCAAGATGCCCGAGGATGCTTCCATTGAAGGCGTGGTTGGCATCGGCCAGATCCCCAATGGGTTTGGCATTGAAGTGGAATTGCGCATCAGCCTCCCGGGTATGGACGATGCGGAGGCCAAGCAGCTGATCGATGAAGCGCACAAGGTTTGCCCATATTCCAACGCGACCCGTGGCAACATCGACGTAACACTCAACCGGGTAGGCTGATACCCGGTTTGGATCCGGTCTCGGAACCTGGATCTACCAATCGAGCCTGAGGCTTGCCAGCAGGGCATCCCCAAGGCTCAGATCCTCGGTGCCCGTGTTCAGGTCCTTGTATTGGACACGGGTAGCCAGACTGGCTCCTATGCCAAGAACGATGGTTGGCCAGGATTGTCCCCCCTGGTGCAGCCGATAAGTCAGTTGGGTTCTCCACTCGCGTAAATAGAGCGCGCTTTCTACTTCCCTGTCCTTGTCCATCGTGGCCCAACGGTCCCCGTTTCGTTCCACCCGGAACGCCCAAACCTGCCCCGGGCTCTGCCACTGCATCAGAACAGGCAGGTCTACCAGCCAATGGCCGTGTGCGTTGCTTTGTTTCCAGCGTGCTCTGGGGAGCCAACTGAAAGAGCCAAACCTGTGAATTGCGCGATCTATGCCCTACTATTTTAGCGTCAGTTTTTTCAGCCGCCGTGATTTTCAGGAGCCTATGTCCGATAAAGAGCTACGCACCCGATCCGACAAACAGGCGATCGACCAGTTTATCAATGAGGTTCGCACGTTGCCCAAGCAGGGTGGCGGGCAGGGGCGGCTGATTTTCGCGCTGGACGCGACTGCAAGTCGGGAAGCTACCTGGGACCAGGCCTGCCATCTGCAGAGCGAACTGTTTATAGCAACCCGGGATCTGGGTGGCCTGGCCATTCAGCTCTGCTACTACCGTGGCTTCGGTGAGTTCAAGGTCACGGGGTTTGTGACCGAAACCGGGCAGTTGCTGAATCTCATGAACGGCGTTTCCTGCCTCGGTGGGCGCACCCAGATCAGCCGGGTATTGGCCCACGCGGTGAAAGAGACCCGTGCAAAGCCCGTCAAAGCGGTGGTGTTTATCGGTGACTGTTGCGAGGAACCGGTGGACGAGCTCTGTCACACCGCCGGGGAACTGGGAATGCTGCGCACACCGGTGTTCATGTTTCATGAGGGCAATGATGCCCATGCAAGGGCGGTATTCCAGCAGGTGAGCAAGCTTTCAGGGGGCGCATACGCACCCTTTGACCGTAACAGTCCTCAGGTGCTCAAGGATCTTATGGCGGCAGTTGCGGTCTATGCTTCCGGGGGAGCCAAGGCCCTGCAGGATTTTTCCAGCCGTAGTTCCCCGGAAGTGAAACGCCTGACCAGACAGATCCGATAGTGTTTGTGAGAATCCATTGATGGGCCGGTGTGCCCGGGGTATTTGAGTGCCTTTAACGCTTGTTGCCATCGTTGTCGCGGTTGTGGCTTGGGTGTGGTTGCGCAATCAGCCTGCCAGTCAGCGCAATGCCGCCATTCTCAAGCTGGCTCTGCTGGCCGGTATCGGCATCGTAGTCTTGCTGGCTGTAACCGGGCGACTGCATTTTGTCTTCGCCGGTTTGGCCTTTCTCTATCCTCTGTTGCGTCGCCTGCTGCCATCTCTATTGCGTGGCGGGCTCGGTCGCGTGGCCGGTGGTGCCGGGGCCAAGTCGGGCAATCAGTCCCATGTTTCCAGCGATATTCTGGAAATGACTCTGGACCACGACTCGGGAATCATGAGCGGCAAGATCATCAAGGGCCCGATGGAAGGGAGAGAACTGGCGGAGCTAAGCGAAAGCGATTTCCTCGAGCTATTGCGCTATTGCCGCGGCCAGGACGAGGATTCTGCCCGGCTACTTGAAACTTACCTGGATCGCCGGTTCGGAGACTCCTGGCGAGCAGACGATGAGGCGGCCTCTGAAAGCGATCCGTCGGGCGGCAGTGGCAATACGAGCGGCCCGCTTACCGAGAGCGAAGCGCTGGACATTCTGGGGCTCGAGCCCGGAGCCAGTCGGGAAGAGATCATCAAAGCCCATCGGAGGATGATGCAAAAACTTCACCCGGACCATGGTGGCAGCAATTACCTGGCGGCGCGCATCAATGAGGCCAAGGAGTGTCTTCTGGGCTGAGTTGCATCCTGGTTTGCAGGCATATGCTCAGAGTGATTGCCTGCACGCCCGGATAAGGATATTGTTCAAAAACTGAACTTTTTAGCCCGAGGTGAGAAGACAGCGGTTTGAAGATTTCAACGCTCGCCCATTTCTTTTTATTTCTTCTGCCAGGATTCCCTTTGGCTGCGAATTCGGAGCCACTGCCGCGGCTTAAAGTTCTCGCTGCTCAGATACCGGGTGCAGCGGAGCCAAGTCTCGAGGGGCGAGATATAGAATTGGTTTTGGCGACCTTCGATGAGTGCGGATTTGAGGCCGAATTCATCATGCAGCCCTATGAGCGCCATGCAAGGACCTACAGGGATCGTCAGGACTTCGATGCTATTGCCACAGTACCTTTGCACTGGCGTCTTCCCGGTTATTCCACATCCGCCTACATCTGGTACCAGAACGGAGCTTTCTACAATCACTCCCGTGTCGGGCCGATTGAAAGGGTCAAAGACCTGGCCGGTCTCAACGTGGTGACGTTCCGTGAAGGGGTCGATGTGCTGGGGATCAGCGATAACGTACCTGAATTTGCCTCGCTCACCGAAATCGCCGATCAGACCATTCACTCCCGGCTACTGTTTATGGGCCGGGTCGATGCGATTCTGGCCGACGGATTCGTGGTCGCGGAAGTGAATCGGAGAATCTTCAACAAGAAGCGCCGCGGTGAAAGCTGGCCCTCGCAGTCTGATGCTTTTCGTTTCGCGCCAATCTTCAACCCGGCGCCGCACAAGATGGTTTTTCGGAACCCCGCATTCGCCGCAGCCTTTGATCAATGCTTCGACGATTTGCGGCAATCGGGTGTGATTGGTCTCATCAATCAGAAATACATCGATAAGTATCAGAATGTGCTACGTTTCAGGTATCTAGGACGTTAAGTACAGGTCCGTATGGAAAGGTAAGCGAACCTGGACGACCCTGATCGCAGGAAATTCATGCGTTCAGTCCCATGGAGTGGAGCGATGGTTCGGTCACACTGTGCAGTCTTCATCAGCCTGCAGATCTTCTTTTCCAGCCTTGCGGCCGCCTCGGTTCCTGTCGCCGTTGGTGAAGGGTTGCAGGGCGTGATCGGGTACTCCGATGGCAAGCTCCATGGGTCCCTGGCGCCGCTCTACGAATGTATCTTTGATCGCGCTGACATCCAGCCCCAGTTTATTCAGGTGCCTCTGAAAAGAGGGCTGGGGTATTTGCACTCGGGAGAAGTCTCGATGGTTCTGCCCCTTGCCCAGAGTGAGCGTCGGGACAGAATCGGCGAGTTCGCCGGTGAGTTGTTTTCGGCGGACTATGTTTTTGTCTCGAATCGCCAACTTCCGCCGATATCTGAAACCTCGGGCCTTAAATATGGGCTGCCTCGGAGTTTTGTTGGTGAACAGTTCATTACCGACGAAAACCCGAGAATCGAAGAAGTCACAGAGTGGTCCCAACTGGTTGCCATGCTTCACTATGACCGCCTGGATGCGGTCGTATTGCCGGCGCTTCTGGTGGAGGATCTCTTTGGTCCTGATGTGGTCAAGGTATTCCAGCAAACAGCGGGAACCCTCCCGGTTTCGCTTTACCTGTCTCGAGCGAATCTGGACAGCGAGGATGTGGGCAAGATCAAACGCGCAGTCAGGAGTTGTCGCGCCGGTGACCTGGTTTCCGAGCTGCGTTAGGGAGCTTTCGCCGGCCCGCTATTCCAGAGTTTCCCGCTCAGTCCACGGATGCTTCACTGCGTGACTTTCTCAGGTGATGGCGTTTTCTGCTTCGCGGAACCCGATTTCCCGCGTTGCGGTTGTCGCCGCTTCCGGACCGCCGGGCTTGGTGGTGCCGGCTCGTTGCGCAAGTAAGCCCCGGGCGCCGGTTCAATCACCGGCAGATTGCCTTCTCCCGGAATGCGAGCCTTAATCTTACCGCCACCGAACTGCTCGGCCCAAGCCACCCAATCTGGCCACCAGGAACCTTCAAACTGCTCGGCACCTTTCAGCCATTCCTCTGGATTGGCCGGGTTGTCTTCGTTGAGGCGATAACCGTACTTCTTTTTCTCGGGCGGATTGATGATGCCGGCAATGTGCCCTGAACCGCCGAGGACAAAACGCAACGGGCCGCCCAGGTTACGTGCGCCTTTGTAGCAGGAGATCCAGGGTGCGATGTGGTCTTCAATCGCAGATGCAAAGTAGGCGGGGGACTTCACCTTTCGCAAATCGATCGGTGTACCCGCTAGAGTAATACCCCCGGGCTCACGCAGCCGGTTGTTCAGGTACATATTGCGGAGGTAAAAGCTGTGCATGGCCGCTGGCATGCGGGTGGCGTCCGAGTTCCAGTACAACAGGTCAAAGGGCGCCGTGTCGCGGCCGAGAAGGTAATTATTGACGAAAAAAGACCATATCAGGCTGTTGGCACGTAGCATGTTGAAGGCCGTTGCCATGGAAGCACCTTCAAGATAGCCCTGTTTGTTCATGGCCTTCTCGATTTTGGCAATAGAGTCCTCGTCGATGAAGACTTCGAGATCGCCGACTTCCGAGAAATCCATCATGCTGTTGAGAAACGTCGCACTTTTTACGCGATCATCCCCGCGAGCGGCCAGCCAGGCGAGCGTGCAACCAAGCAGAGTGCCGCCGATGCAGTAGCCGACGGTATTGATTTCCCGCTCACCCGTCGCCTGCTCGATGGCATCCATGGCGGCGACCGGACCTTCGAGCATGTAGTCCTCAAAGGTC
>NZ_DDOI01000150.1:46920-49878 GCF_002341575.1 Marinobacter sp. UBA2498
CAAAGGTCTTGTGTGCCAGCTCTGGCCCGGGATTTACCCAGGAAACCACAAACACGGTGTGGCCCTGTTCCACCCAATAACGAATGAAGGATTTTTTCTCGCCAAGATCGAGGATGTAGTACTTGTTGATCCAGGGCGGTATCACCAGCAAAGGCCGGCGATGAACTGTCTCGGTGGTCGGCCGGTACTGGATGAGTTGCATCAGATCGTTCTGGAACACCACGTCGCCGGGTGTGTTGGCCAGATTGTCGCCCACCTCAAAGGCGTCCGGGTCGGACATGCGGAAAGGCATCGGGCCCTTTCCCTCGTCCAGATCACGCAGCAGGTTTGCCAGGCCTCGCAGGAGGTTCTTGCCCCGTGTCTTAACGGTTGTGCGCAACACTTCCGGATTGCTCAGAACGAAGTTGCTTGGGGCGAGGGCATCGGTCATCTGGCTGGCGAAAAAACGGACTTTCCGCTTATCGTGATCGTCCAGATCCCTGACATCGTCAATGGTGTCCATAACCCAGCGAGTTGACAGTAAATAGGCCTGCTTGACGGCGTTGAAGGCTATGACGTCGTTCCAGGCCTGATCCCGGAAGCGGCCGTCGCCGGGCTCCGGTTCGGCTACGGTCAGTGGTTTCTTGCCAATACCGCTGGCCAGCAGGCCAGACCAGAACAGACTGGTGTCCTTGATCAGTCGCATCTGCGCGAACAGAAGCGTGTCTGGCTGGGTTGCAAGCTTGCCGGTCAGGGTGACAAAGGGTTTGGTCATGCTCCCGACGCTGGCCGGATTCGGCGGGCCACCGCGCAAACGGCGCATTATGGAGCGCTTGAGCAGGTGACCACCATGAACACCCACTCGTGCCAGAGAGCGGCTTACCACATTGGGTTCGAAGTCAGGCGTTGATTGCTTTTTTATTGGTTTATCAGCCATTTTTTCGCCTTCTGTCTTTCAAGTGTTACATGTAAACGCCGCCGTTAACGTTGATCTGCTGGCCGGTGATGTAATCGCCTTCCGCGGCCAGGAAGACCACGGCGCGGGCAATTTCCTCCGGCTTGCCAAACCGACCCATGGGAACCCTGGCAATGATCTGTTCACGGATATTCTCCGGGACCTGGGCCAGCATTTCGGTTTCCGTGAAGCCCGGGGCAATGGCGTTGACCGTAATGTTGTATTTGGCCATTTCCAGTGCCAGGGTCTTGGTAAACGCGATAATGCCGCCCTTGCTGGCCGCATAGTTGGCTTGCCCGAAGTTGCCGGCCTGCCCGACGAAAGACGTGATGTTGATGATGCGGCCGTACTTCTGGTCCATCATGATTTTCAACACTTCCGAGCAGGTGGCGTAGACGCTGCCCAGGTTGGTATCCAGGACGTCGTTCCAATCGTCGTCGGTAAGCTTCTTCATGGACTTGTCTTTGGTGATGCCGGCGTTGTTCACCAGAATGTCTATGCGGCCCCACTCGTCCTGAACCTGACGAACCAGGCTCCGCGCTTCCGGCATCTTCGAGAGGTCTGCTTTGAAGGCAAGTGCCCGGACGCCGGTGGCCTCGATTTCCCTGGCAACTTCGTCGCCTTCAGGCTGACGTGAGCGGTAGTTGATGGCGACATCGGCGCCGCGTTGAGCAAGCTGAAGTGCGATGTGACGACCGATGCCGCGTGAGGCACCGGTTACGAGGGCGACCTTGCCCTTGAGGTCTTGCATGAAGTCCTCCCTGGAGCGGTAGCCCGCTCTGGTTGTTATTCCTTATTATTAATCACCTCATTCAAGCTAGCAGAGCACCTGAGTCGCGACAAGAAAATGTGATACCTGTCACGCTTCGCGGATGAATGTCTTGAGCCGAGGGGCAATGGATTCGCGCCATTGGCTGCCATTGAAGACACCGTAATGGCCAACCCCCTCTTGCAGATGGTGCAGACGCCTGGCGTCCGGGATATTCACGCATAGTTTATGGGCGGCCCGGGTCTGCCCGGGGCTGGAAATGTCGTCTTTCTCGCCTTCAATCGTCATCAGTGCTGTTTTTTCGATAGCCGCCGGATTCACTTTTCGGCCCCGGTGCATGAAGCAGCCCCGGGCAAGGTGAAACTCCTGGAAGACACGCTGGATGGTGTCCAGGTAATAGGTGGCCGGCAGATCCATGACCGCGAGGTATTCGTCATAGAATTCACGATGACGTCTGATCTTTTCGACCTCCTTGTCACGCATGGACTTGAACAGGCCCCGGTAGGCATCAATGTGGCGGTCGAAGTTCATGTTCACGAATCCGGTCAGTTGCAGAAAGCCGGGATAAACCTTCCGCATGGCCCCCGGATAGGGCGCGGGTACCGGGTGAACCAGGTTGCGTCGGAACCAGGCCAGGTTGTGTTTGGTGGCCAGTTCGCAGGGTGCCGTGGGATCAATACGTCCGTCGATGGGGCCGCTCATGAGAGCCAGCGAGCGCGGTGTTGCCGGGTTTTTATCTTCGGCCATGAGAGCGGTGGCTGCGAGCACCGGCACGACGGGCTGGCAAACCGCCAATACATGGGTGTCTGGCCCAAGCTGTTCAATAAAATCGATAACGTAGTCGATATAGTCGTCCAGCCCAAAGTCGCCAGCCGACAAGGGGACACGACAGGCATCACGCCAGTCGGTGATGTAGACGTCGTGGTCTGGCAGCATTTCCTTGACGGTACCCCGCAGCAGAGAGGCAAAGTGTCCGGAAAGCGGCGCAACGATCAGGAGTTTCGGGTCATCGGGGCGAGATACGCTGCGCTGGAAATGCTTGAGTTGGGCAAAGGGTTTGCGTTTGACGATGACTTCACTGATGTCGACCTCCTCCCCATCGCAAACCGTTGTGTGCAGATTGAAGGCCGGTTTCGGGTAGCGTCGGGTCAGGTCGCCGAACACGCCGTAGGCGGAAGCAATACTGCGAGCGCCAGGTAAGCGGGACAAAGGGCTGAGAGGATGCCTGAGCAATTTGCTCTGTGCGTCTGTCATC
>NZ_DDOI01000150.1:49951-51233 GCF_002341575.1 Marinobacter sp. UBA2498
TGCTCTGTGCGTCTGTCATCATGCGCAAGGGCATCAGCGCGGCACGGCTCATTTCATGGGCAAAATACATCATGATACTGTCCTGCTTGAGTTATGGAGTCCGGAAGTCAACGCAAAACTCAACAGCCATCGATTTCCGCGCTCGATCTTTGATACCCGATGCTCATAGAGATCCGGGCGAAACAGATACAATCTTCCAAAAAGGTTGAAAATATTCTTGTCGCAGATGAATTCGCCACCGGCTTTGGGTTTCGCCAGAACCCAATTGAGTTTGTAGAGCCGGCCCTCGGAAACCATGTCCACGTGCGGCCCTACCTTGTGGCCTTCTGGATATCGGACCAGGTATATATTCAGGCGTCTGGAATGAAAGAGAATCCGGGTTTTTACTTTTGCAGGCATGGTAGTGGCATACGCTCTCACAGAATCGCTATCAGCAGTTTGCGCGCTGTGCGGCCCGTTGGTCAATTATGGCCGGGAACTCGCTCGCACAAAGATGAGGATTTGAACTGATGGCCAGAGCATCAGGTGGTCGCAAGCTTTTGCGATGGTTTTTGCTGCTATGCGCCGGGGCTATCGTGCTGGTGCTGTTGGTGGTTCTGATGTTTCGGTTCGTAAATCCGCCCACCTCGGCCTTCATGCTGGGTTATCAGCTTCAGGGCGCGAACAAATCCCTCGCCCACGAATGGGTGCCCATGCGCGAGATCTCTCCCTGGATGCCGCTTGCGGTGGTTGCCAGCGAGGACCAGCGGTTCCCGCATCATGTGGGCGTGGATTTTGCGGCGGTTCGCCAGGCGCTCTCGGAGTACCGGGCCGGCGACGGTCTTCGAGGAGCCAGTACGATCACCCAGCAAACGGCCAAGAACCTCTTTCTCTGGAACGGGCGCAGTTTCATTCGCAAGGCCATCGAGGCGGGGTTGGCGCTTGTAATAGACGGCCTCTGGTCAAAACAGCGGGTACTGGAAGTTTATCTGAATATTGCCGAGTTTGGCCCCGGAATTTATGGCGTTGAAGCCGCCAGCCAGGCCTACTTCGGCAAGCCTGCCCGTCACCTTACCGAGTACCAGGCCGCGCTGCTCGCGGCCGTACTCCCGAATCCGAAAGTCCTGCGGGTCAATTCGCCATCGTCGTATGTGTTGGAGCGAGTGGCCTGGATTCGGGGCCAGATTGCACAGCTGGGTGCTGGATACCTGCGAGATCTCTAGTCTTGCAGATGAGCAGATTTATTGGCGTGACCCCTGGCGCGGACTCGTTGATACTAGGGGTATTGCAGGACCACTTATTT
>NZ_DDOI01000150.1:51404-55848 GCF_002341575.1 Marinobacter sp. UBA2498
TCTGGCCAACCGTGGAACACTATTTCCAGGGAATGAAGTTCACGGACGACAACCGCCAGGAAAAGGTGCGCAACGCCGACACGCCCGGCAAGGCAGGAAAGCTTGGGCGCAAGCGCCACAAGAGCCTGCGGCGGGATTGGAAGCAGGTGCGCGAAACCGTTATGACACGGGGGATCTACGTGCGCTGCCGAACCCATCCCGAGCTGGCGGAGGCTCTGCTGGATACCGGCGACACGAAAATCGTTGAAAACAGCAATTTCGATTATTTCTGGGGCTGTGGCCGCGATCGACGGGGCGAAAACCGTTATGGGAAGGTGTTGATGAACGTGCGGGCCAGGTTGCGGGAGGAGCGGGCAGCGCAGGATTAAGCTTCAACCTGCGCGCCAGCTGCCAAACCAGCAGTGCGAGTCAATCGCTCTGCTTCAGGCCCATTTCCCAGAAATCGATTTCAAGCCGGGTGGCGTCGCTGAAAATCCGGGTTAGTTCCTTGAAGCGGGCAGGGGAGACATCGGCCAGTCGCTCATTGAGCCAGCTGATCTCAGCTCGCATCGCCTCCTGGAACTCGTCGCTCTCGTACATGGCGATCCAGGCATCGTAGGGGTTGTTCTCACCCCGAATCGTTTCCGCCCGGCTATTTAGCCAGTTGGCGATTTCACCGTAACCCACCATGCACGGTGACAGGGCCACGTGCAGGTCCAGCAGGTCGCCCCGGTTGCCGGTGTCCAGAACGTAGCGGGTGTAGGCCAGCGTGGCCCGGGCTTCCGGCAGGTCGGCCAGCTCTTGTTCGGAAATGCCCCATTCCTTGCAGTAGCTGACGTGCAGATCCAGTTCCACATCCACGATGGCCTGCAAACCCTCCTTTGCCTGGCGAAGGTCCGACAGTGTCGGGCTTTTATAGGCTGCAAGAGCAAAGGCACGGGCAAACTGGATCAGGAACAGGTAGTCCTGCTTCAGGTAATGCTGGAACGCTTCCGGCGCTAATGTCGCATTACCGAGTTGCTGCACAGAGCCGTGCTCGATGTAGGCCTGCCATTCGTTCTGGCAGCTCTTTTTCAGGTCTTCGAACTGATAAGGCATGCTTGCTCCTGGAAACAGTGTCAGCTCAGTAACAGGAATTGGGTGACGAGTCCGGGTTGATTTCGCCGGCGACTTCTTCCGGATCAATGCCGTGACTGATCAGTACTTCCCGCACAAAATTTACCTGAGCCAGAATTCTGTCAGCATCATCTCCGTATTCAAACCGGTTGATCTCGACCGGCTGGGGCATGAAGGTAAAGGCGGTTTTCAGGGCGGTGAGCGTGTCTTCGTCGGCCATTGGCATACTCCTCGTGCGATTTGAGTTTCACAGGAGGAGTATACGCAAGTCTTTAGGCTCAGGCCCGCCGACGGCTGGATGCCACCAGCGAACCCAGAACCACGAGTATCGCTGCCAGCGGAAGCCGCCAGTCTGGCGCGGCAATCCCGGCCAGTACCAGGAAAAGAGCAGCCAGTACCGGCACCGCATAGGCGAGGCTTCCCACCAGGGCTGTAGGCCCCTTCCGAAGGGCCAGATCCCAGGCCACCATGGCCAGTCCGTATGGCCCCAGGCCTAGGGCGACGCCAGCGGCCAGCGCGGTTCCTGAAGGCAGCGCATGGGCCGAGCCGGATACGGTGTCTGCGGCGGCTGCTCCGGCGCCTGCCAGAAGGAACAGGCCGGGCATTACCGGAGCGATCGCCACAGGTGTTGCCTGGCAGATCCACGAATACAGGGCCCAGCAGCCCCCGGCCAGAAGAGCCAGGCCGTAACCAGTCAGATTGCCTGAGAAACCATTACTCAGGGCCTCCGGGCCCAGCAGCAAAGCCGCCCCGGAAAAGGCAATCAGTGCCCCTGCAACAACCGGGAGGGCGATCCGCCGATGGAAAGCCCACTGGCTGATCAGGATAAACATAACCGGCCAGGTATAGGTGATCAGAGACGCCTCTGCGGTGGGCGCCATGCCCAGGCCGGCCAGATACGCGCCGACCGCCCCCAGTACCAGCAAAGGCACAAGACCGAAAATCACCAATTTCCATTGCCAGGACACTTTCACAGATCTGCGCGCTTCGCGCCCCCGGAAACTCATGGGCAGCACCGCCAGTGCGCCACTGATCAGGGCGATGGTTGTAAGTTGAAACGGAGGAATGGAGCGCGCTGCATCCACCAGCAGAGGTGCGACGGCCCACAGCACCACGGCAACCAGAGCCGCGATGATGCTCAGGATGTTTGGCAGACCGATGGTCGCGTTAAGAATCCTCATGGGCAGTCCTCCTTTAGCCGGTGTGTTGCGATCTGACAGTGGCAGGATATACTCGGATTAAGCATCACAAAAACAACAGTTATTGATAAAAAACATCACAGGAGTTGATGGATTGCGTCCCAGGATTCTTGATCTGAACGTGCTGCAAACGCTACTGGCCATTGCCGACACCGGAACGGTTACCGCCGCTGCAGACCGGCTTGCTTATACCCAGTCAACCGTGAGCATGCAGTTGCATCGACTGGAGTCCCTGCTGGAGGTGCCCCTTCACGAGCGGGAAGGGCGGCGGATACGGTTTACCGCGGAGGGCGAGCAGCTGATCGGTTATGCCCGGAAGATGCTGGCCCTGAACAACGAGGCATTGGATTCGCTTCGGCAGCGGCAGGTATCGGGGCAGCTGAGCCTGGGTATCCCGGAAGACTATGCGTTTTTGCTGACCTCCGTGCTCTCCCATTTCAGCCAGCTGTTTCCGGCGGTTCAGCTTCAGGTTATCTGCGGGTCGAGTGTCAGGCTTTTGCAGCAGGTGCAGGCCGGTGAGTTGGACCTGGCGGTTGTAACACGCCAGACCCGCTCCCCCGGGGGGGAAGTGATTCGCCGGGAGCCACTGGTGTGGGCGGTCGGCGCCGAGAAACAGCCGTCCCTCACAGATCCCATCCCTCTTGCGCTCTACTCGCCGGGTGCTGATGTGTTCAGGGAGGTGGCGGAGCAGGCGCTGTTTTCTGCGGGTCGGCAGTGGCGCCTGGCCTACTCAAGTCAGTCGATGACGGGGCTGATGCCAGTGGTAGTGGCCGGATTGGCGGTGGTGCCGGTAACCCGCGATATGCTCACGCCCCAGTTGCGTGTTCTGGACGAACGAAGCGGAATGCCGGCCCTGCAATCCATCGAGATGGCTCTGCACCGGCCATCGGGCCGCCCCACTGAACCTGCACGGCAGATGGCGGAGCTGATCCGGGAGCATCTGGCGGGAGATGGCTGATCTGTCCCCGTGTTAGGCTGACGATATCGTGTCTAAATGCAATGAACGGGATATGCCATGAAAACGATCAACATCGACATTGTTTCCGACATCGCCTGCCCCTGGTGTGCCATTGGCTACGCCCGCCTGGAGCAGGCCATGAAACAGCTGGCGTCTGAATACGAATTTGGCCTCCAATGGCATGCCTTTGAACTGAACCCGGATCATACGGGTGAGGGTGAGCCCATCCTGCCGGCTCTGGCCCGCAAGTACGGCCGGAGCGAGGATGAGATGCGCGCTACCCAAAACCAGATGATGACGATTGCGAAGGATCTGGGCCTCAATTTTGAGAAAATGCAGGAGCGTTTCACCTGCAACACCTTCGATGCCCATCGGCTGGTCAAGTGGGCTGCTGAGCAGGGCAAACAGACGGAGATGAAGCAGGCGCTGTTCGAGGCCTATTTCGGAAAGGCAGAGGATGTTTCAGACCCGAACGTGTTACTGGGCTGCGTCGAGAGCCTTGGGCTGGATCGCGACAAGGCTAAGCAAATTCTGGATTCAGATGAATTCGCCGACGTGGTCCGGGAGGACGAAGCGACCTACCAGCAGGCCGGCGTTTCTGCCGTGCCGGCGTTCATCGTGAACGGTAAGTACCTGATTTCCGGCGCCCAGGAACCGGATACCCTGGTACAGGCATTCGAGGAAATCGGCGCAAAGCCTGAGTGAGCGCCTGAACTGGAGAGGAAATGCCGAAACCTTCCGAAGCCCGCCAGAAGGCCATTCTGGAGCGGCTGGATAAATTCAGCCGGTTCACCGACAGCAACATTGCTATCCCGTTTACCAATATAAAGATAGGTGCGGAGGCAGTGATTGGCCTGTTGCCCGTGGTGGGGGACGCCGTGGGCCTGGTACTGGGCGGGTACGTATTGGTGGAAGCGCAGAGGGCGGGCGCCAGCAAGGACGTCAAGCTTCGCATGCTGCGCAACATGGGCATTGATTTCCTCGGTGGCCTGCTGCCTGTGATAGGTGATGGCTTTGACGCGGTATACAAAGCCAACACCCGCAACACCCGCTTGCTGAGAAACTACCTGGAAAAAGAGTTGGCGATTGAACCACCCCCGCCGCCTTTCCCCTGGATGACCGTGATCTGGTTGTCCGTGCTGTTCGCTGTCGTTACGGGCGGTCTGACATTGATTCTCTAGGCCTGCTGCCG
>NZ_DDOI01000150.1:55923-59986 GCF_002341575.1 Marinobacter sp. UBA2498
CTGCTGCCGTCCCTCTGACGCTTTTAGTCGACTGAGTGTCGTATTGGTTCCTCCCGGCAACCTCAAAGAGGGCCACATTGGGGCTATCGACAACCCGGGAAGGGGGGGATAGCAATGGCTGTTAAATTCGAGCAAGCACTTCTGGATTATCCACAACAACGGGCAGGTGCGGCACGCCAGCCTGACAGCGTCGACCAGTCTGATCGACGCGTTCCCATCAACCTGCGCCAGTCTGGCCCTACGCCGGTGGAGATGCTGATTTCCACACGGGTTCGCAAGTCGCCTTACTGGCACCTGGCCTACGAGGCGGGCTGCTGGCGGGCGACGGTCTACAACCGTATGTATCACCCCCGGGGTTATGTCCGCCCGGAAGACGGCGGCGCCATGCTGGAATACGAGTCGCTGATCCACGACGTGACCATGTGGAATGTGGCGGTTGAGCGCCAGATCCAGGTTAAAGGTCCGGACGCCGAGCGGTTCGTGAATTACGTGATCACCCGGGATGCGACCAAGATCAAGCCCATGCGTGGCAAGTACGTCATCCTCTGCAATGAAGAGGGTGGCATCATCAATGATCCTGTTCTGCTGCGGGTCGCCGAGGACGAGTTCTGGTTCTCGCTCTCCGACAGCGATCTGGAGCTGTGGATGCGGGGCGTCAACATTGGCATGGGCTTCAATGTCACCATCGCGGAAATCGATGTGGCACCGGTGCAGATTCAGGGCCCGAAGTCCGAAGCGCTCATGGCGGACCTGTTTGGCGACGCCGTTCGGGACATTCCCTACTATGGCTTGATGGAAGGCCAGGTGGCCGGCCATGACGTGATCGTGTCCCAGACCGGCTTCACCGGAGAGAAGGGGTACGAGATTTACCTCAAGGAAGCGACGAAATACGCCGAGGACCTCTGGTACACCGTGCTTGCCGCGGGCGAGCCCCACAACCTTCGGGTCATCGCGCCCGCCCACCATCGCCGGATTGCCGCGGGTATTCTGTCCTGGGGGCAGGATGTGGATCAGGAAACCCTGCCGTTCCAGTGCAACCTGGCGTACCAGGTGCCACGCAACAAGGAGGCCGATTACATCGGCAAGCAAAAGCTTGAGAAGGTCCGTGAGCAATTGGACGCCGGTCGCCCGCCTTTCAGCCACATCATGGTGGGCATCCGTTTTGGCGGCGGCAAGGTGACTGACTACTCCAACGATTTCTGGCTGATCAGCGGCCCGGACGGCGGCGAAGCGGAGGGCTATGTTACCTCCCCCTGGTACTCCCCGGAGCTTGAGACCAACATCGCGCTGGCGTATGTGCCGTTTGACCTTCGGGCTGTCGGCACGCGGCTTACTGTGCATCTTCCTGTGGAATATGCCGCCGCGGATGGCTCAACCGCTGTGGAGGCGGAAGTGGTGGAAGTGCCCTTCCGGCCTTCGGTGAATCCCAACGCCCGGGAAAGAGCCCGGGCCAAGGGGATCGACTTCGCCGATTAACCGAACGGGAAGAACCGGCGATAGCAGCTGTCGGGTAAACACCGTTGGCAATGGGGTGCGCGGTTTATGACACTGGTTAACGAAAGACAGGCGTTCAATCGGCCCGATGAGGAGGCAGCAGCACGGTTTCGTGATCTGGTGCGCTCGGCATCCATTGAGGCCACACCCCGCCAGATCCTGACGACAGAACATTTGCCGGATCTTCTGCCGGCGGGCACCTGCGTTTACGTGCCCTTCCTGCCAAAGGGGCAGTTCAGTGACACGCTGGAAGCTTCCCGTCGTCTGCTGGATCTGGGTATGCAGCCAGTGCCGCATGTGCCCGCCCGAATGGCCCAGAGCCGGGGGCAGTTGCGGGACTGGTTGGCCCAATTAGATGAAAGCGGGGTAGACCGTCTGCTGCTGATCGCGGGCGACAGCGATGCCGTGGCCGGCCCGTTTCCCGACACTTTGGCCGTGCTCGAATCGGGATTGTTGGCCCAGTTCCGGTTCCACGGTATCGGTGTTGCGGCTCATCCGGACGGCCATCCGATGGCGGATCGGGCAACCCTGGCTCAGGCATTGAGCGTCAAGCGTGAATACGCCCGTACGACCGCTACCAGGCTCTGGGTGGTCACCCAGTTCACCTTCGACGCTGAGGTGGTGATCGACTGGCTGCAAGGGCTGGGCAATATTCTGGAAGAGGTGCCTGTCTATATCGGCATGGCGGGCCCAACGCGGGTTAAAACGCTTATCGCTTATGCCACTATGTGTGGGGTAGGCGCATCCGCACGTATGCTGCTCCGTCGCCCTGGCAGTGCCCGAATGCTGGGTGCCTGGAAACCCGACGATATGGTCCGGGCACTGGTGCAGTATTGCCTGGAAAATCCGGAGACTTTGCTGCGGGGCATTCATCTGTTTCCGTTCGGAGGCCTGCGCCAGTCAGCGCAATGGATTCGGGAGCACAGTGGGTCCTGCGAGAACAACAGGGAGGCAGTGCCATGAGTCTTCAGTACAGTAAACTGACACCCGACACGCCAGCGCCGTCCGAGTTTCCGCCGCCGGGCACTCCGGATATCGAGATTGCCCGTTCGGTCCAGCCACAATCTATCCTGCTGTTGGCCCAGCAGCGTTTCGGGTTGCCGGCGGAGAGTCTGGTGCCCTTTGGCCATTACAAGGCAAAACTGGACATGGCCTACGTGGATACGTCCGACTCGGCACCCAGAGGCAAACTGGTACTGGTGACGGCCATCACGCCAACCCCGGCAGGGGAGGGTAAGACCACCACCAGTGTAGGGCTGAACGATGGCTTCAACCGGCTGGGTGTGCGTTCCTCCGTGTGTCTGCGGGAGCCGTCCCTGGGGCCCTGCTTTGGTATGAAGGGTGGTGCTGCCGGCGGAGGCCGGGCTCAGGTGATCCCGATGGAAGACATCAATCTGCATTTTAATGGCGACTTCCACGCCATCACCAGTGCTCATAACCTGCTGGCGTCACTGATCGATAATCACATTCATTGGGGCAATGAAGCCGGGCTGGATCCGCGTTACATAAGCTGGCGCAGAGTCATGGATATAACCGACCGGTCGCTGCGAAACATGGTCTGTGGCCTGGGCGGGGCGGCACACGGCGTGCCCCGTGAGACTGGGTTCGATATCACGGTGTCATCGGAAATCATGGCCATCCTTTGCCTGGCGGATGGCCGGGCGGACCTGAAGCAGCGCCTGGGAAATATCATCGTTGGACGGCGTTCGGACATGTCGCCGGTGACCGTTCGTGATCTGGGTGTCGAGGGCTCACTCACCGTACTGCTGAAAGAAGCCCTGCAGCCAAACCTGGTGCAGAGCCTGGAGCACAATCCAGTGTTTATTCATGGTGGGCCCTTTGCCAATATCGCCCACGGGTGCAATTCCGTCACCGCAACCCGGGCTGCGCTGGCTCTGAATGACGTGGTGGTTACCGAGGCCGGCTTTGGCGCCGACCTGGGCGCGGAAAAATTCATTGATATCAAGTGCCGGCACACGGGATTACGCCCGGATGCCGCCGTAGTGGTCTGCACCATTCGGGCCCTCAAAATGCAAGGCGGTATTCCCCGCAGCCAGCTGGGGATTCCCGACCTGGCGGCGCTGCGAAAAGGAGCGGCCAACCTTGAGCGGCATATCCGCAATCTGCAGCAGTTTGGCCTGACCCCGGTGGTGTGCATCAACCGTTTCCCGGATGACACCGAGGAGGAGATGGCGCTGGTCCAGTCCATCAGCGAGGAGCTGGGCGTGCGGGCAGTGCCCGCGGATCATTGGGCAACCGGTGGTGAAGGCGCCACTGAGCTGGCCCAGGCGGTGCTGGACCAGATGGATGAGGGCAAACCGGAGGTGAAATTCCTCTATGAAGACAGCCTGCTCCTGGCGGATAAGATTCGCACCATTGCCACCCGGATCTACCATGCCGGAAGCGTGGAGTTCACAACGATCGCCAAACGACAGCTGGAGGAATACGAGAGCCTGGGCTTTGGCCACCTGCCGGTGTGCATTGCCAAGACCCAGTACAGCTTCTCGGTGGACTCGTCGGTGAAGGGCGCGCCGTCCGGGCATATGTTGCCGGTGAGGGAAGTGCGCCT
>NZ_DDOI01000061.1:0-12197 GCF_002341575.1 Marinobacter sp. UBA2498
GCATCAACGAATCCGACATGATTCTGCTGCCCGAAGACGAAACCGCCGTTCTCGACCCGTTCACCGACGTGGCCACGCTGAACCTGCGTTGCAACATCGTTGAGCCGACTACCATGCAGGGTTACGAGCGTGATCCGCGCTCCGTGGCGCTGCGCGCCGAGGAATACCTGAAGTCCACCGGTATCGCCGACAGCGCCCTGTTCGGTCCGGAGCCGGAATTCTTCGTGTTCGATTCGGTACAGTGGAAGTCCGACATGTCCGGCGCCATGTACAACATCTACTCCGAAGAAGCGGCCTGGGTATCCGCCGATGAGTTCGAGAAGAACAACATCGGTCACCGCCCCGGCGTCAAAGGCGGCTACTTCCCGGTACCCCCGGTGGACAGCCTGCACGACCTGCGTGGCGCCATGTGTTCCGCCATGGAGCAGATGGGCCTGGAAATCGAAGTGCATCACCACGAAGTGGGCACCGCGGGCCAGTGCGAGATCGGTGTGGGCGCCAACACCCTCACCAAGAAAGCCGACGAAGTGCAGATCCTCAAGTACTGCGTGCACAACGTGGCCCACGCCTACGGCAAGACCGCCACTTTCATGCCCAAGCCGCTGATCGGTGATAACGGTTCCGGTATGCACGTGCACATGTCCCTGGCCAAAGACGGCAAGAACCTGTTCGCAGGCGACAGCTATGCCGGCCTGAGCGAAGCGGCACTGTACTATGTTGGTGGTGTTATCAAGCACGCCAAGGCCATCAACGCCTTCACCAACCCGGCAACCAACAGCTACAAGCGCCTGGTTCCGGGCTACGAAGCACCGGTTATGCTGGCCTACTCCGCCCGCAACCGTTCGGCCTCCATCCGTATCCCGTACGTGAACAGCCCGAAGGCGCGTCGTATCGAAGTTCGCTTCCCTGACCCGGCGGCCAACCCGTACCTGGCGTTCGCGGCGCTGATGATGGCCGGCCTGGACGGCATCCAGAACAAGATCCACCCTGGCGATGCCATGGACAAGGATCTGTACGACCTGCCGAAGGAAGAGGCGCTGAGCATTCCGAAGGTTGCCGAAACCCTGTCTGAAGCCCTGGACTGCCTGGAAGCGGACCACGAGTTCCTGACCCGTGGCGGCGTATTCACCGAGGACATGATCGCGGGCTACGTGGATCTGAAGCGCGGTGAAGTCGAGAAGCTGAACATGACCACTCACCCGGTCGAGTTCGATCTGTACTACTCCTGCTAATATCTCTCTTTAGAGAGAAAGCAGACAAGCCCCGCCCTCGTGCGGGGCTTTTTTTTGAGCAAAAGCACAGTGCCTGCAGCCCTTAACGATATGTAACCAACATCCGGGGCTGCAGACGTTGAAAAGACCCCGGGCGCCACCGATAATCGGGGAAACCCAATAACAGGTGAGCTTATGAATCCAAAGTCTGGATTGGTTACCGGCCTTCTGTTTTTTCTGGCGATTCCGGTCTCGGCCGAGGTTTATCGCAACGTTGATGCCTACGGCAACGTCACCTATTCTGACGAGCCCAGCGAAGGCGCTGAAGCGGTAGAGGTCAAGCCGGTCACGACGATCACCCTGCCCAAGCCAGAGGCTGTGCAGGAAACCGAAAAGCTTCGTGAAGAAGTTCAGCGAGAAGGCGCTGCCTACGAAAGTCTGTCCTTCGCCTATCCGGATAACAACCAGGCGTTCTACAGTGGCAGCGGCGATGTCCAGTTCGAGGTGCGCAGCACCCCCGGCCTCCAGCCCGGCCACAAATACGAAGTGACCCTGGACGGGCAGCCTGTCGGGCAAAGCACCTCCGGCTCAATCACCGTCAACAACGTGTTTCGTGGAACCCATGAAGCCCGGGTCCATATCGTGGATGAAAACGGGGTTCAGGTAAAAACCGGCTCACCGATTACCTTCACGGTTCACCGTCCTTCCGCTCTGAACTAGCCAAGCCGCCCACATATCCGCACCATTTTGGTGCGATCGCACCAAAAAGCAGCCATACTCTGATCAGCAACGGGGCGCATTTTCCGGACTGATCAGAGGCTTTCTTTCCATTTGCACCAGCTTACGGCACTTTTCCGCGCCAATGTCCCCTTTTGCCCGCACTTTGCTCATTCATTTGTGAACCTGGCTAAAGTGGTTCGCTTTTTGCAAAACTCCGGAGGTCACACTTTGTCGAACCAACGGGATTCACGCATGGCATTGCCTTCGGCCCAGCAAAACGGATACAAGAGCATTCTCGACAGCCTGACTACGGCCGTCCTGGTGCTCGAGGATAATCTGAGCATTCAGTATCTTAATCCGGCCGCCGAAAGCCTGTTCGAAACCAGCATGACCCGAAGCCAGGGCCAGCCCTTCCAGGACATTCTGGTCGAGTCCGAAGACGCCCTGAAAACCCTGTTTGCCGCCGTCCGTAACGGGCAATCCTACACTCGCCGCGAAGCCGAGTTTCTGCTCGCCAGCGGCTCCCGACTCACTGTGGATTATTCCGTAACGCCCATCAGCCTGGAACCAACAGAACTGCTGATCGAGATTCAGCCACGTGACAGGCTAATGCGGATCAGCCGGGAGGAGGACATTATCTCCCAGCAGGAGACCACCCGCATTCTGGTTCGGGGCATGGCCCACGAGATCAAGAATCCGCTGGGTGGCATACGGGGCGCTGCGCAGCTCCTTGACCGCGAGTTGAACAGTGAAGACCAACGGGAATACACCCGGGTCATCATTGACGAGGCGGACCGCCTCAGAAGCCTGGTTGACCGGATGCTGGGCCCGAACAAGGCGCTTAAGCTGGCGCCAACTAACATCCATGAAATCCTCGAACGAGTGGGTACGCTGCTGGAGGCTGAAAGCAAAGGGCGGCTGAACTTCGAACGGGATTACGACCCCAGCATTCCAGAGTTCAAGGGTGATAAAGAGCAACTGATTCAGGCATTCCTGAATATTGCCCGGAACGCTATGGAGGCGGCCTTCGAAAACCAGGGCGGTCACAGTTCCGAGGAGCCGCCGACAATCACCTTCCGCACCCGCACCCTGCGCCAATTTACGATTGGCAACCGACGCCATCGGCTGGTATGCCGGGTCGACGTTATCGACAACGGCCCCGGCATTCCGCCGGAGCTGGTGCAGAACATTTTCTATCCGATGATCAGTGGCCGTGCCAGTGGCACCGGTCTGGGCCTTTCCATTACCCAGAGCATCATCGGCCAACACCGCGGACTGGTTGAATGCGAAAGCGAACCAGGCCGAACCGACTTCATCATCTTCCTGCCTCTGGAGGACACCCCATGA
Source organism: Marinobacter sp. UBA2498 (assembly GCF_002341575.1). Lineage (NCBI taxonomy): Bacteria > Pseudomonadati > Pseudomonadota > Gammaproteobacteria > Pseudomonadales > Marinobacteraceae > Marinobacter > Marinobacter sp. UBA2498. The sequence goes on from NZ_DDOI01000061.1 coordinate 3,279, forward strand.
GCCAACCGGCGAACGTCTGGATCATAGACGACGACCGCAGTATTCGCTGGGTGCTGGAGCGCGCCCTTAACCAGGCCGGTATGCAGCCCCGAGTTTTTGACAGTGGTGAAAGCATCATGATGCGGCTGGAGCACGAACAGCCGGATGCCATCGTCAGCGATATCCGCATGCCCGGCGTTGACGGCATCACCCTGCTTTCCCAGATTGTGGACGTTCACCCGGACGTGCCCGTGATCATAATGACCGCCCACTCTGACCTGGAAAGCGCCGTCACCAGTTACCAGACCGGGGCCTTTGAATATCTTCCCAAGCCGTTCGATGTGGACGATGCCGTGGCACTGGTCAAACGCGCTGTGGCCCATAGCCACGAGAAGCGGGCCAGTGGTGAGCCTCAGGCCGAGATGGCCCAGCGAAACGCCGAAATTATTGGTGAAGCACCGGCCATGCAGGAAGTTTTCCGCGCCATTGGCAGGCTGTCCCACTCCAATATTACCGTGCTGATCAACGGCGAGAGCGGCACAGGCAAGGAGCTGGTGGCTCAGGCACTGCATAACCACAGCCCCAGGGCCAACCACCCGTTCATTGCCCTGAACATGGCCGCTATTCCAAAGGACCTGATTGAATCCGAACTGTTTGGCCACGAAAAAGGCGCCTTTACCGGTGCCGGCGCCGCCCGACAGGGTCGTTTTGAACAGGCCAACGGCGGCACCCTTTTCCTCGATGAAATCGGCGACATGCCCGCCGATACCCAGACCCGCCTGCTGCGGGTATTGGCCGATGGCGAGTTCTATCGGGTTGGCGGCACCACCCCGATCAAGGTGGATGTCCGGATCATCGCCGCCACGCATCAGGACCTGGAAAAGCTGGTTCAGGCCGGCAGCTTCCGGGAAGACCTTTTCCACCGCCTCAACGTTATCCGCGTGCATCTGCCAAAGCTGGCCGAGCGGCGGGAAGACATCCCCCGCCTGATGCAGCACTTCCTGAAACGGGCCGCAAAAGAGCTGGCCGTAGAGCCGAAGATCCTGCGTGAAGAAGCGGAAGAATACCTGACCACCCTGCCCTGGCCGGGCAACGTCCGCCAGCTGGAGAACACCTGCCGCTGGCTGACCGTCATGGCCAGCGGTCGCGAGATCCACATTGATGACTTGCCCCCGGAATTGCTGCACCAGGCAGAAACACCGACCACCGGGACAACCTGGCAGGAAGGCCTGAAAAACTGGGCCGAACAGGAACTCAAGCGGGGCAAGAAAGGCATTCTCGATACGGCCGTGCCCGAGTTCGAGAAAATCATGATCGAGACCGCCCTGAAGCACACCGGCGGCAGACGCCGTGATGCGTCAATACTTCTGGGCTGGGGACGGAATACGCTGACCCGGAAGATCAACGAACTGGGGATGGACCATCCGGAACACGAAGACGACTGACGATTGGCGAACCGCCGGGGTTCGTTGATGTTTTGGGGCAGGACTCAGGTCCTGCCCTTTTTTATCGTTCCTGCCAGTAGATCACTCTGTCGTGGCCCCGATAGACGCCGAATGTCGCGGTTGCTTGCGGATTTTCCTCAACACCGTCGCCGTCGAAGTCAGACTGCCAATATAGAGGCACGGGATATTCAACCTGAACATTACCGGTGTTACCTTCTCCCGGCGCAGTGAGACGGATCGGCGCTCCAGCGGCAGGCCGACCGCTATTGATTGTCCCTGAATTGGCATCCACGGAGGTGTTCGGAGGTATGTCCGTTATCACCGCATCAGCGGTATTGTAAGCCCAGCAAATTTCATCACTGTGCAGCTCAAAATCAGTCCCGTTCCAGATCTGGACTTCAAACGGCATCGCCAGATCGAGGGTTTCAGGGCCATAAGCGTTCTCTAAAACCATTCGACCATAACGAATTGAAGCGGTTGGGTAGGGCACGTGCGCCTCACAAAGAGGTTAGCCGTTGCCCCCCCACCGAACCGTACGTGCACATTTCTATGCATACGGCTCTCCAACAAGCTTTTTCCGGAAAGCGCGTAGGTCGGGTAGTGTCCCCTTGTGCAGATCACGGTGGCAGTCAAAGCATAGGACCAGGGTCTTTCTGCGTCTTGCCATCATGAGCCTTTTCCATGGCTCCGTACCCTTCGAGATGTCCTTCAGTTTGCGCACATGGTGCACTTCCAGACGACCCGAGGGTTGGGTGCAGTATTCACAGACACTAGCATTCAACCGGTCAAGCAGCTCCGTTCGCCCCGAGTATTTATAGGGGTTGGGGAGGATATCCACCTGACCTGGCCTAGGTGCAGCCCGGTTTTTCAGCTTAAACACCGTTGTTTCGAAGACTTTATCCCCTCGCCACTCCTTGAGAACAAAGGAGCCGTCCCCTCTTTTGAGTTGACTGGCGATTTTGGCCCTGCTCGTCTTGTGCTTTGCAGCAAGCGTTTTGAAGAGACTGTTCTGCCATATCCACTCTACCTTATTCAGGTAGAATTGCGGCGCGAGGTTGTAGTAGTTCGCAAAGCCTCTCAGCTCTGCGTTGTACTGACCAACAATCTCGGTGTCGCTATGGAATAGGAGCGCCTTCTTGGCCAACGCCTTTCCTGAGTCATAGAGACCGTAGCCCTTAAGCTCCACGAACTTCTGCGCTTTTTCCCGAGGAACCCCAAGATGTACGTGCTCGGTAATGGTACGTTTAGTTCCATGCACCTTGCTTCCATCAGCCTTATGACTGACCACGCACTTTACCCTCTTGCTTTCGCGCCGACAGACGACGGAATAGCCTAGAAAGGTAAATCCTTGTTTTGGGTCCACGATGCCAGATTTCTCTTGCGAGATTTCCAGCCTCAACTCCGTTTCCACGAAGCGGGTGACGTCTGCCATGATTGCTTTCGCTTCCTGCTTAGTGCCAATGACACCAATCAAAAAGTCGTCCGCATATCTGACATACCTCAGACGCTTGAAGCCGGGGTCGTCCATCAGCACACTGCTCATGTTGCCGAGTCTTTCCCCCCATTCCTGAATCTCACGCCGCCATATAGCAGCCTTTTCTTCAATTATGTCGCTTCGCTCTTTGAGCCATTTTATCCGATTACTCCGATTGCACAGAAGTTTTCGGTATTCAGGGTTGGGTCTTCTCCGGCTGCCCATGCTGAACTCCTTGACCTTACTCACCATGAACTCATCGAGTTCGTGCAGGTAAATGTTGGCCAGAATTGGAGAGATAATCCCTCCTTGAGGTGTCCCGCTGTGCGTGCCGTAGTATCGCCAGTCTTCCATGTATCCGGCCTTCAGAAATCTCCGAACCAGGTTCAGAAACTTTCGGTCATCAACACGTTTGCTCATAAAATGCAGCAAGCGATCATGGTCGATATTGTCGAAGTACCCTTTGATGTCTACGTCACAGACCCATTTGGTTCCCTTCCAGCTATCCCTTATCTCATTGAGGGCGGTATGACATGATCGGTTTGGCCGAAAGCCAAAGCTCCAATCTGAGAAGACCGGTTCATAGATCTCCTCCAACAACATCCGCATTACTTCTTGGATGAGTTTGTCATCACCATTTGGCACCCCCAGAGGTCTGGTTTTGCCTTTTGGGTTCCTCGGGTCTTTCGGTATCTCCACTCTGCGGCAAGGACTTGGTTTGTAAACTCCGGTCTGGATCAAGTAGATCAGATGAGTCACCCGGTCTTCCCCGAATCCATCCAGCGTGTTTCCATTTACCCCTCGGGTCAAAGCCCCTTTATTGGCGTAAATGTTCGCATACGCTTGAGTCCACAAGTCCCTGTTGCTACACATGATCTTGTGCAGCTTCCTTACCTTGGCTCCACTTTTACTCGCTTTGCCTATACCACCTAGCGCATTGAGTGTTCTTTGAGATAGCACTGACTATCGAACCTCGCTCTATTGGCATGTTCTTGTCTGACTCCCTTCCCCCTTACGGTTGGACTTTCATTACTATTGCTAGAAACTTATATCCAGCTTTCAGGTCAGGTTGGTTACTGACTGCTAGACCCGTTACAGGTCAACATTGGGTACTACGAAGTCTCCGTTGCCGTGCAGGCCCATAGTTGAGACCTGTTTAGGCAATCCCGCATTTCTAGGTAGTCAAGGTGCGTCCCACTTAGGTTCCACTTACGTCCCCTTAACACTCTCACCGAGCGCGTGTCACGTGGTTGGTTAGCCGGGTGTTCTAATCATCTCCCCGACTACACGTGAAGTGACCTCTCAAGAGTCATAGGTCACTGATATCCCGAAACCCACAAAGGACTATGGTTCAACCAATCAGGCTTAACCGTATGGGACTTGCAATGACGGGCGCAAGTTAGACTCTTTCACCGCCACCCGCCTTTTCCTGACATGCTGCACTCCCCTCCCTCTTTCGAGGTTCAAGCCCATTACTGGGCGAGGATAAGTCAGGTTTGCAATAGGCCTACCAACAGCCTATACTTGTAGCACGAATGCCGTAAGTGCCTGATTTACCTAGCAAAACGGCGCACCTAGAACGGAATGTCATCATCGAAATCATCCACTGGCTCCGGCATGCTGCCCTGAGACGGCTGGCCGCCATAGTCGCCCGACTGCCGCTTCGATGGCGGACTGTTCTGCTGCCCGCCCTGGGCGCTATAGTCTGACTGCTGCGGCCGACCCGCGGGGGCGCCCTGGTTCGCACCGCCTTCGCCGCCACGGCTGTCCAGCATCTGCATCTGGCCATTGATATCCACCACAACCTCGGTGGTATAGACATCCTGCCCTTCCTTGTTCTGCCATTTGCGGGTCTGAAGCTTGCCCTCAATATAAACCTTTGAGCCCTTTCGCAGGTACTGTCCCGCAACTTCGGCGATCTTGCCGAACATGACAACCCGGTGCCATTCGGTTTTCGGCACCAGCTGACCGGTCTGACGATCCTTGTAGCTTTCGTCTGTTGCAAGGTTCAGGTTTACTACGGCATTGCCGTTGGGGGTGTAGCGGGTATCCGGGTCCTGTCCCAGATTACCGATTAGGATTACCTTGTTTACGCCTCGTGCCATGTTCTGCTCCTGACTCTGTTTTCAGGGACGCCCGCGTTCCGTGCGAGCCTCCGGATTTCAAGAATTGTTAGCCTGCCGGACAAAGGAAAAGTCCGCAAGTGACGCTTCATCAAATTGCTGACGATCCACCTTAAGATAGGCGGTGGCAGCGTCTTCCACAATCACCACATCCTGAACGCCCGGAAGGCGGCGGAGATTGTCATCGATGTCGTCGTACTGGTCGTTCATTACCTGCTGCAACTGTACCACGAAACTTGTGGTGTGGCCGGGCGCGGGCATGGTGAGCGCTATCAGCAGCCAGAGGCCCAGCACTACCACCATGAACCAGAGCACGCCCTGCAGCCCGGCTACCTCCAGGAGGTAGCCGCCGAATGCGCCCCCCAAAAACGCGCCCATGAACTGGGAGGTGGAGTACACCCCCATTGCCGTGCCTTTGCTTGCAGCCGGCGCCTCCTTACTGATCAATGACGGCAGACTGGCTTCGAGCAGGTTGAAGGCCATGAAGAAGAAAAACAGCACAGCCCAGGCCGCAACCAGGTTGCTGGAAACACCGGTAAACCCGGCAGTAGCCAATGTCAGCAAGGCAATTGCCCCACAAAGCACGGGTTTCATCCTGCGCTTTTTCTCGCCAATGATGATGAACGGCACCATGGCGAAGAAAGACGTGACCATCACGCTCAGGTAAAACCACCAGTGTGACCTGCTGGCAAGGCCAAATTGCTCCTGAAGCATGGAGGGAAACACCAGAAACAGGGCGGTCAGCACCAGATGCAGTGCGAAGATACCGAAATCCAGCCTGAGCAGGCGCCCGTCTGAAAGCACGCGCCCCAGCATCTCCCGGGCAGGATGCGTGTCGGGGCTGGTCTTGTGCTGATGGGGCGTCGGAACCACGCGGTTGACGATCACCAGCGCCACCACGGCCAGTGCTGCCGTGGCGTAGAAGATCCCGGACAGTCCCCACCAGGCTCCGAGAAGGGGCCCAAGAACCAGCGATACCGAAAACGACAGGCCGATGGTGATCCCCACCGTTGCCATGGCCTTGGTCCGCTCTTCCTCGCGAGTCAGGTCACTGAGCAGCGCCATCAGCACACTGGCGATCGCACCGGCGCCCTGAAGAATCCGACCGGCAATTACAACGTATATGGAGTCCGTGGCTCCGGCCAGCAAACTGCCTGCGGCAAAAAGTACCAGCCCGATATAGATCATGCGCTTTCGGCCAACCCGATCAGACAGCATGCCGAAGGGAATCTGCAACAGGGCCTGACTGAGTCCATAGGCGCCTATAGCGAGACCCAGCAGTGCGGGCGTTGCATCCTTGAGATCCTCGCCCAGCAACATGAATACCGGCAGCACCATGAACAGTCCGAGCATGCGCATGGCGTAAACAGACGCCAGGGCGAATACGGAGCGTTTTTCCAGCGCATTCATGGCAATTACGTACCTCAGCCGGGGTTGAAAGCGGTCAGATTGAGGGCAGATACCCATCGCAGGCGGCGCATTGTAACAGAAGGGGCGCTGACGGGGGACAACCCGCGTGATGCTGGCCCCGGTATCATTTTCGCCGCAGCGGGCCCAACGCGGTATAATTTTCGTTTTTATCCGAGCGAGGTGTTATGGACCATATCCAGATCAAAGGGGCACGAACCCACAACCTGAAGAACATCGACCTGGATATGCCAAGGGACAAACTGATCGTGATTACCGGCCTCTCCGGTTCCGGTAAATCGTCCCTTGCGTTCGATACGCTCTATGCTGAAGGGCAGCGACGTTATGTGGAGTCGCTGTCTACCTACGCCCGCCAGTTTCTCTCGATGATGGAGAAGCCGGATGTGGACCATATCGAAGGCCTGTCGCCAGCGATATCCATAGAGCAGAAGTCCACTTCCCACAACCCTCGCTCCACCGTTGGCACCATCACGGAAATCTACGATTACCTGCGCCTGCTCTTCGCCCGCGCCGGGGAGCCCCGGTGCCCTGACCATGGCCAACCTCTGGAAGCGCAGACCATCAGCCAGATGGTAGACCAGGTGGTGGCCATGCCAGAGGACAGCAAACTCATGATCCTGGCACCGGTAATCCGGGATCGGAAAGGCGAACATCTGCAGGTTATCGAAACCATGCGCAGCCAGGGCTTTATCCGCCTGCGCGTGGACGGCACGGTTTATGACATCGACGATGTGCCGGCCCTGGACAAAAAACGCAAACATCAGATTGATGTGGTCGTCGATCGGTTCAAGGTCAAGCCAGGCCTGGAGCAGCGGCTTGCCGAGAGTTTCGAAACCGCCCTGGACCTGGCGGACGGGATTGCCCTTGTGGCGCCCATGAGTGGTGAGGGAGAAGAACAGACCTTCTCCGCCCGTTATGCCTGCACCCAGTGCGGCTATGCCCTGAGCGAGCTCGAGCCGAAACTGTTTTCCTTTAACAACCCGGCGGGTGCCTGCCCTACCTGCGACGGACTGGGTGTTAAACAGTTCTTTGATCCCGAAAAAATTGTCCAGCACCCGGAAGCCACTTTGGCATCCGGCGCCATCAAGGGCTGGGATCGCCGGGCCGTCTATTACTTCCAGATGCTGGGCAGCGTGGCAGATCACTACGGCATCAATCTGGAAACGCCCTGGGCGGATCTCCCCGAGGATTTTCGCAACGTGCTGCTGTTCGGCTCGGGCGATGAGGATATCCCATTCCGTTATGTGAATTCACGTGGCCATATCATGGAGAAGGCACATCCATTCGAGGGCATTCTGCCAAACCTTGAACGGCGCTACCGCGAGACCGATTCACAGAGCATGCGGGAGGAGCTCGCCCGCAATCTGAGCACCCAGCCGTGCAAAGAATGCGGCGGCTCACGACTGCGCCGCAGCGCCCGCCACGTCTTTATCGAAGAGCACAATATTTCCGATGTCACCCATCTCCCGGTGGGTGACGCACATGATTACTTCGAAACCCTCGCGCTACCGGGTCGAAAAGGTGAGATAGCCGAAAAAATTCTGAAGGAAGTGCGGCAGCGCCTTCAGTTCCTGGTGAACGTCGGGCTGGAATACCTCACGCTTGAACGAAGTGCCGATACACTCTCCGGGGGTGAGGCGCAGCGTATTCGCCTGGCAAGCCAGATCGGCGCCGGGCTGGTAGGCGTCATGTACATTCTTGACGAACCCTCCATCGGCTTGCATCAACGGGACAATGACCGGCTTTTGGCCACCCTCACCCATCTCCGGGATCTGGGCAATACCGTGATTGTTGTCGAACACGATGAGGATGCTATCCGCGCTGCAGATCATGTCATTGATATCGGACCGGGTGCTGGCGTTCATGGCGGCAAGGTTATCGGCCAGGGCACACCGCAACAGATCATCGACAACCCCGATTCACTTACCGGGCAATACCTCAACGGCACCCGGGAAATCGCCATTCCCAAACAGCGCAACAAAGGCAGCGGAAAAACTCTGACACTGTCAGGTGCTACTGGCAACAACCTGAAAGACGTTACGCTCGATTTGCCCCTGGGCATCATGACCTGCGTCACCGGTGTATCCGGGTCTGGCAAGTCCACGCTGATCAACAGCACCCTGTATCCGGTAGCTGCCGCCAAACTCAACAAGGCCACCAGCCTCAACCATGCCCCCTACCAGTCGCTCAAAGGACTGGACCACCTGGACAAGGTCATCGACATTGACCAGAGCCCCATTGGCCGCACCCCCCGCTCGAATCCCGCCACCTACACCGGCCTGTTCACTCCCATCCGTGAACTCTTTGCCGGAACACAGGAGGCACGTTCCCGGGGTTACAAACCTGGCCGATTCTCTTTCAACGTCAAAGGTGGTCGATGCGAGGCATGCCAGGGCGACGGCGTGATCAAGGTAGAGATGCATTTCTTGCCGGATGTCTACGTGCCCTGCGACGTCTGCAAGGGCAAGCG
>NZ_DDOI01000061.1:12360-12595 GCF_002341575.1 Marinobacter sp. UBA2498
GAAATGACCGTTGAGGAAGGGCGCGAGTTCTTCGATGCCGTGCCTTTCCTGGCCCGAAAACTACAGACATTGATGGATGTCGGCCTCTCCTATATCCGTCTGGGGCAAAGCGCAGTGACACTCTCGGGCGGCGAGGCCCAAAGGGTGAAGCTGGCCAAGGAATTGTCGAAACGGGATACTGGCAAAACCCTCTACATTCTGGACGAGCCCACAACCGGCCTGCACTTCTACGACA
>NZ_DDOI01000140.1:0-7336 GCF_002341575.1 Marinobacter sp. UBA2498
ACTTTTTCTGATCCGTCATGGTCTATCTTTCCTGCTGACAGCCCGGCATCATCTGGCGGGAACTGGGTACATTGAACGTGGCGGGAGTATACCATTCTGACCCGGGTAAAGGAGACACCCCGTAACGGGGACAAAGGTGTGACAGAGAGCGAGTTCTTCGTTCCGGACCTGTGCCGGGTACGGGCCGTGTTCCTGTTGCTGGTCACCAGTGAACTGCTGGTTCTGGTGCTCGCCATCGTGCAGGCGGAGCGGGGCTGGATCGACTGGAATTACTTTGGGCTGTTGTCGCTGTTCGTGCAGTGGACCACCCTCACCAGTGCAGCCCTGATCTGCCTTTTGCGCACCCGGCTTGCACGGATGTCCGTCTCCGGTGCGACAACCACCATCGTCGCCATTGTGCTGTTGGATGTGCTCGCCTTCAGCCTGTTTGCAGACAGCGTCCTGCACCCCCAGGACGGCGTGGCTGTCTGGCAGGGCGTGGCCAAGAAGATGCTGCTGGCGTTGCTGATCGTGCTCATGGTGCTGCGCTATTTTTACCTGCAGCACCAGTGGCAACAGCAGCGTGAAGCGGAAATGCAGGCGCATCTGGCATCACTCCAGGCTCGCATTCAGCCGCACTTCCTGTTCAACAGCATGAACACCATTGCCAGCCTGATTGCCATCAATCCGGAACGGGCCGAAGAAGCCGTTCTGGATCTTTCGGAACTGTTTCGCGCCAGCCTTCGCACCGGCGACCAGCTGATCCCGCTATCCAGGGAACTGGCTTTGTGCCAGCGTTACCTGGCCATCGAAGCACTGCGCCTGGGCGACCGCCTGAAACTGGAATGGCAGATTGAAGAGGGTCTGGAGCAACAGGCCATTCCCCCGCTCACGCTGCAGCCCCTGGTGGAAAACGCCATCTACCATGGTATACAGCCGCGCCCGGACGGTGGCACCGTCAGGATTGAAGCCCAGGCCAAAGGCGAATTTGTCTACCTGCTGGTACAGAATCCAAAGCCGGACCAGAATAACCAGCAACATGACGGCAACCGAATGGCGCTGGCCAACATTCAGTCACGGCTACGGGCGCTTTTCGGTGAGCCGGCGGTGCTCAAACACAGCCACCAGCACGATGTGTACACGGTTACCCTGCGACTGCCGCGACGGAAGGCCGGCGAGCAGAGCGCCCGAAAACAATAAACCCCTGACCAACGGAAACGAGACAAGACATGACTGATACCCGCAGCGTCCTGATCGCCGATGACGAACCCCTGGCACGGGAACGCATCCGCCGGTTGGTGGAGGCGGTTCCGGGGTATCGGGTCTGTGGCGAAGCTGCAGACGGCGACAGTTGCTTGAAACAGGTGGCGGAACTGGAGCCAGACATACTGTTGCTGGATATCCGGATGCCGGGCATGGACGGCATGGAGGCCGCCAGCAGACTTAGCCAGCTGGCCAATCCACCGGCGCTGATCTTCTGCACGGCCTACGACCACTACGCTATCCAGGCATTTGACGTGCAGGCCATCGCCTACCTGCTCAAACCGGTTCGCAAAGAGGCCTTGGCGGAGGCCCTGGCCCGGGCCGGCAGGGTCAACCGGGTACAGTTGCAGGCACTCAACGGCCAGGCTGCCCACAGCCAGGAACAGTTGGCGGTGCGCACTCACCGCGGCACCGAGCTGATCGATCTGTCGGAAATCCTCTACTGCGAGGCAGATCAAAAATACGTCACCATCCATCACGCCCGGGGCGAAACCGTGTGTGACTACACGCTGAAGGAACTGGAAAACAGCTACCCGAGCACCCTGCTCAGGATCCACCGGAACACCCTGGTGGGGGTTCGCTTTATCCAGGCACTGAGACGGACGCCGGATGGCCACAACCTGGTCGCCCTGAGGGAAGGCCGGGGCGAACTGCCGGTCAGTCGCCGCCATGCCAGCAATGTCCGCCAGTGGCTTCAGGAACATCAGCCGGGCTGAATCAGCCGCGCGCCTTAGGCGGGAGCTGCGGGACTTTTCTGCCGCTACAAGGTAACCTTGGCGGACATTTTTCCGAACCGACAGTGAGTGTCATGTCCAAACGTACCCTTCGCATTGCAACCCGCAGCAGCGCCCTTGCGCTGTGGCAGGCGGAATTCATTAAGGCCGAGCTGGAAAGGCTGCACGACAACATCACCGTGGAACTGGTCAAGATAAAGACCCAGGGCGACAAGATCCTGGACGTGCCTCTGGCCAAAATCGGCGGCAAGGGCCTGTTCGTCAAGGAACTGGAAGAAGCTATGCTGGACGGCCGCGCAGACCTGGCCGTCCACTCCATGAAAGACGTGCCCATGGAATTCCCGGAAGGACTGGGGCTGGTGGCGATCTGCGAACGGGAAGACCCGACCGATGCCTTCGTCAGCAACCACTATGACAACGTTGACGCCCTGCCCCACGGCGCCGTGGTTGGCACTGCGAGCCTGCGCCGGGAGGCCCAGCTGCGGGCCTACCGCCCGGACCTGGAGATTCGCGTGCTGCGGGGCAACGTCAACACCCGGCTGGCCAAGCTTGATGCCGGCGAATACGAAGCGATTGTACTGGCCAGCTCCGGGCTTAAGCGTCTGGGCTTTCACGAGCGCATCCGCTACTGCCTGCCCGACACGTTGTCGCTGCCGGCGGTCGGCCAGGGCGCCCTGGGCATTGAATGCCGGGTCGATGACCAGGATCTGCTGGCCATGCTCGAACCCCTGAAGCACAAAGACACCTGGGATCGCGTCACCGCCGAACGGGCTCTGAACCGTCGGCTGGAAGGTGGTTGTCAGGTGCCAATCGCGGCGTACGCGCTTCTTGAAGACGACGATACAATCTGGCTGCGGGGCCTGGTGGGCGCTGTTGATGGCACCCAGATTTTCCGGGTCGAAGGCCGCGCGCCACGGGCCGAAGGCGAACGTCTGGGCCGGGAACTGGCCGAGGATCTGCTGGCTCTCGGAGCCGACAAGGTGCTGGCTGAAATCTATGGCCACACACCAACCTGAGCCCGACCTGAACGGCCGGCGGATTCTGATCTGCCGGCCCGAACCCGAGGCTTCGCGCCTGGCCAGCCGGTTTCGTGCAGCCGGTGCCGATGTACATATCCTGCCACTGATTGACCGGGAACCTCTGCCGGAAACGCCCGAGCGCCGCACACTCATTCTGAGCCTGGATGAATTTTCCCATGTGATCGCGGTCAGCCCGTTTGCCGCCCGGCTGCTGCTGGAAGAGGTGGACACCTGGTGGCCCCAGGTGCCCATGGGCATCCGCTGGTATGGCGTTGGTGCAGGCACCGCAGCCGTGCTTGCGGAACACGGTCTCAGCCCGCGGCGGCCGCCCGAGGGCTGGACCAGCGAGGCACTACTGGCATTGCCGTCACTGCAAAACCTCCAGCATGAGCGGGTTCTGCTCGCTCGCGGGGAAACCGGACGCGAACTGATCCGCGAAACCCTTGAAGCCAGGGGCGCCCGCGTGACCCTGCTGCCCCTGTACCGCCGCTTTCGCCCTGACCACGCGCCGGAGCGGATCCGGGCCACCCTCGATACCTTTGCTCCGGAGGCCATCGTCGCCCTGTCGGGCGAAACCTTGAACAATCTCATCGCACTATGTGCGAATAGCGGCCATAATCTATACGATAGGTTATTGATTGTTCCCGCAGATCGGGTTGCCGAACAGGCCCGGGCAGCGGGATTCCTAAATCCGTGTATACCAGGAAGCCTTGCCGATAACGACATCGTGGCCACGGTTGCAGCGCAACTTGCCGGCCGGGACGGTGGCTCCGGAAAAGCCAAGTAAGGACGCCCGTGACAGAGACAACGAATCAACTGCCCGCAACCGTTTCCAAGGAACCGCCTGCTCGCCAGAAACTCTGGCCGGTATGGCTGGTTGCCATTCTCGCCCTGATCATCGCAATCGCCCTGGCGCTCTGGAGCTGGCAACAGTGGAACAACCACCAGGCTGTCATGCAGACAATCGAGAGCCTGAAGCAGGACACCGCCCAGCTTGAAGATCTCTATGGCGACCGCGGCAGCCAGCAAAGCCAGCGCCTGCAGTCCCTCGAAGAGAAACTGGCAAGCCAGCGGGAACTGATTGCCACCCAGCAGCGCCAGATCGACCACAATGCCCGTGAACTGTTGGAAGCCGGAAACCGCACACGCACGGACTGGCTGCTGGCCGAGGCGGAATACCTTCTGCGCATTGCCAATCAGCGGTTGATGATCGAAAAAGACATCCGCGGAGCCATGTCGGCCCTGGAAGCGGCCGACGAAGTACTCACTGAATCCGACGACATCGGTGTCTACCCGGTTCGCCAGCAACTGGCTCGCGAAATTCTCGCACTCAAGGGCCTGACCGGCGTTGACCGCACCGGACTCTACCTGACACTGGAAGCGGCCATCGACAGCATCCACCAGCTTACCGACCAGGCCCTGATCAGTGAGAACGCGCCCGGCTTTGTCGTCAACGCTGCACAGGGAGAAAGCGCTGGAACCGGCGAAGAACCCGGCGCCGTCGTACAGGCCTGGAACAAGGTGAAAGCAACACTGATGCAGGTGGTGGTTGTGCGCCGCATGGACGAGCCGGTCAAGCCGCTGCTCTCTCCCGACCAGAGCGCCTATGCCCGACTGAACCTACAGCTGATGCTGGAAGAAGCCGAGATGGCGGTGTTGCGGGGCAACCAGCCGCTGTATGAGCGCGCCCTTACCAAGGCCCGAACCACCATTGACGACTGGTACAACGCAAGCAATCCCCGGGTCACCGCCCTGAGTGAAACCCTGGCTGAGCTGGCCGGCAAGAACGTGGACCCGGAGCTGCCGGATATCAGTCAGTCCCTGGACCTGCTCAAGGAGCGGCTGGCCGGACGCCTCAATGCCAACAACGGTAATGGCGAGGAAGACGCCGACGATGGTAATGGAGGCGGTGATTCATGATTCGCCTGTTACTGATCGTTCTGCTGGCGCTGCTGATTGGCACCGGCCTGTCCCTCGGATTGCAATATGATCTGGGCTACATCCGGATCAGCCTTGGCCATTACCTGATCGAAACCAACTTCTGGGTGGGGCTGGGCCTGATCGTGGCCCTGATCGTGCTGACCGTCCTGACCATCAACCTTATCCGCCGACTCAGAACCAGCACCGGCCTGGTGGCGGGCTGGATTGCCCGCGGCAATGAACGCCGGGCCCGACGCCGGACCACCCAGGGTTTGCTGGCGCTGGCCGAAGGCAACTGGCCCAGGGCCCGCAAACTGCTGACATCCTCCGCCAGCCATGCCGACACGCCCCTGATCAATTATCTTGCCGCCGCCCAGGCATCGTTCGAGACCGGTGATCACGAGGCCGTGGATGATCTGCTTCGCAAGGCCTTCGACAGCACCCCCGGCTCTGACATGGCCGTCGGTATTACCCAGGCCCAGCTGCAACTGGCAGGCAACCGCCTTGAACAGGCCCTGGCCACGCTGGTTCGCCTTCGCAAACAGTCGCCCCATCACCCCTTTGTGCTGAAACTGCTCAAAAACACCTATCTGCGCCTGGAAGACTGGCGCGAACTGTCCAGGTTATTGCCTGAACTTCGCAAACGCAGCGTGCTCTCGGAAGCGGAACTCAATGATCTGGAACGCCAGGTCTGGCATAACCTGCTGGAGCGTGCCGCAGAGGATTGCCGGCGCCAGCAGAAACAGGATCCCGATGCATCCCTGGAACCGCTGACCAGGCTCTGGGACGAACTGCCGGGCTTCCTGCGTCGCGACGAATACACCATAAGGGACTACGCCCGCCTGCTTGCCAGCCTTGGCGACGAGGTACAGACCGAAACCCTGTTGCGCAAGGTGCTGCGCAACCACTGGAGCGATGAGCTGATCAATCTGTACGGGCGGGTGAAGGGCCAGAAACCGGATGAACAGTTGCTGCTGGCCGAACAATGGCTGAAAGACCGGCCCAACAACCCCGAGCTTCTGCTGGCCCTGGGACGGCTGAGCCTTCGCAACGAACTCTGGGGCAAGGCACGTGAATATTTCGAGACCAGCCTGCGGCTGAAGCGGAGCCGGGAGGCACTGGCGGAGCTAAGCCGCCTGAATGCCCACATGGGCGAGGAAGAAGCCAGCGTCAAATTGCTGATGCAGGGGCTGGCCAAGGATAACGGGCTGCCGGAACTGCCAATGCCCAGGGCTTAGCGCCAGGGTGTAAAGAAAAAGGGCCAGATGAACGTCTCATCTGGCCCTTTTTTTATTCGACTACACAGGCTGCTTCACGAACGGGGGGCGTACTCCAGCACGTCAGAAAAGAACGCCTCTTCGGGCAGGCCCGCATCTACCAGAGCATCCATTAGTGTGTACACCATGGTGGGCGAACCGCTGGCATGGACCTCCACATTCTTCCAGTCCATACCGGATGCCAGAACCGCGCGAACCAGCTGGTCGTGATGGCCAGCCCAGTCATTATCCTCGTCATCTCCCACCACCGGCAGGAACGTGAAGCGGGGCCACTCGTCCTGCCATTGCTGTGCCAGGGCGCGAAGATACATGTCCTCGTGCCGACGAACGCCCCAGTAGAGCTTGACCGGTTGGTCGTAGGACGTTTCCCGGAGGTAATCCACCAGGCTCTTCATCTGGGCAAAGCCGGTGCCGGCAGCCACCAGCAACAGCGGCCTGGTCGGCACTGACGCCAGACAGGCCTTGCCGTGGGGCAGCTCCACGGTCACCTCACCACCGGACGTCAGGGCATCAATCACCTTCTGCGCCGACACCCACTCGGGGGTCGCCTGGATATGCAGCTCGATATTCTGGTCCGATGGACTGCTGGCGATGGAAAAGTAACAGGGGTCAGCATCAGGCAGATTGACCGACAGATATTGCCCGGCATGAAACGACAGCTCCCGACGCCGCGGAAGCTGCAGCTCAACGCGATAGACATCGTGACTGATCGACCTTACGTCCACGACCTTTGCCTGAAACTTGCCAGGCTGATTGTTTCCAGCTGCCATAACGGCGGATATCTCCAGTTCCAGATCCGTGAGCGCGATGCTACGGCACATCATCAAGCGCTCACCGATCTTTATAGTCTGTTGGTTTCGGGTATTAAGCGCGGCGCCCTTCAGTAACCGGGCCTCGCAGATTTCACATACCCCGTTGCGGCAGGCTGCCGGCACAGCTATGCCAGCCCGCGCGGCAGCGCCGAGCAAGTCTGCCTGCGACGCCGCATTGAAGGCGATACCAGAGGGCCAAAGCCGCACCGCCCTATGTTCACTGCCCATATCAGTCGGGGCGGGATGCCGGACTTTCAATACCCAGGGTATCCCACAGCTCATCGACGCGTTTTTTCACGTCTTCGGTCATGGCGATAGGCTCACCCCACTCC
>NZ_DDOI01000140.1:7401-14976 GCF_002341575.1 Marinobacter sp. UBA2498
TTGGTGGCATCCATCCCCATTTTGGAACCCAGGCCGGATACCGGCGAGGCGAAGTCCAGGTAATCGATGGGCGTATTCTCCACCAGCGTGGTATCCCGGGTTGGATCCATCCGGGTAGTGATCGCCCAGATCACATCTTCCCAGTTACGGGCATTCACATCGTCATCCGTGACAATCACAAACTTGGTGTACATGAACTGCCGAAGAAACGACCATACCCCCATCATCACCCGTTTGGCATGGCCGGAGTACTGTTTCTTCATGGTCACCACTGCAAGGCGATAGGAACAGCCTTCCGGTGGCAGGTAAAAATCCACGATCTCCGGGAACTGCTTCTGCAGAATCGGAATAAAAACCTCGTTCAGGGCCACGCCGAGAATCGCCGGCTCATCAGGCGGGCGACCGGTATAGGTACTGTGATAGATCGGATCCCGGCGATGAGTGACCCGTTCTACGGTGAATACCGGGAAGTGGTCCACTTCGTTGTAGTAACCGGTGTGATCACCGAACGGTCCTTCCGGCGCCATATCATCCGGGTAGATGAAACCTTCCAGCACGATTTCAGCGCTCGCCGGCACCTGCAGATCGCTCAGCCCCGCCTTGACCAGCTCGGTCCGGCTGCCGCGAAGCAGCCCGGCAAAGGCGTATTCCGACAACGTATCCGGCACCGGCGTCACCGCCCCCAGAATCGTCGCCGGATCGGCACCAAGGGCCACGGCCACCGGATAGGGTTGGCCGGGATTGCTCTTCTGAAACTCCTGGAAATCCAGGGCACCACCGCGATGACTCAGCCAGCGCATGATCAGACGGTTGCGGCCGATGACCTGCTGCCGGTAGATGCCCAGGTTCTGGCGTTCTTTATGGGGCCCACGGGTAATCACCAGTGGCCAGGTCACCAGCGGCCCGGCATCGCCAGGCCAGCAATGCTGCACCGGAATCTGATACAGGTCCACCTGATCCTTTTCGATCACCACATCCTGGCAGGGCGCGGAACGCAGTACCTTGGGGCTCATGCGCATCACCTGCCGGAACAGCGGCAGTTTCTCGATGGCATCGCGGAAACCCTTGGGGGGATCCGGTTCCTTGAGAAACGCGAGGAGCTTACCGATGTCCCGAAGCGCCGTGACGTTATCCTGCCCCATGCCCAACGCAACCCGCTTCGGTGTCCCGAACAGGTTGGCCAGCACCGGCATGTCATAGCCCTTGGGGTTTTCAAACAACAACGCAGGACCACCTGCCCGCAATGTACGGTCGCAGATTTCGGTCATTTCCAGATGGGGGTCGACTTCAACGCTGATGCGTTTCAGCTCACCCAGCTTCTCCAGCTGGTCAATGAAGTCTCGCAGGTCGTTGTATTTCATCGGTTACTCCGTTCAGATATGCCAGTACTACGGAGATCGGTGGTCGCTGGACTGCTTTAAAGCAGTTGGAACAAACTGCGCGCACGTGGCATGAACGGCGGAGCCGGGGAGAACCTCCCCGGACCGTGCATTGCCAGGGATGGCAATGCCGAGCCCCCAGGGATGGGTTCACGGCGTGTCCGGGGAGGTTCTCCCCGGCTCTGCCCGCCCCCAAAACCAGAGGCGCTAGTCCTAGCTAGGAAGAGATCAACGACGCTTCATGGACTGGAAGAACTCGTCGTTGGTCTTGGTGTCCTTGAGCTTGTCCAGCAGGAACTCGATGGCGGCGGTGTCATCGTCCATGGAGTGCAGGAGCTTGCGCAGGATCCAGACCCGCTGGATATCCGCCTCGCTCATCAGCAGATCTTCGCGGCGCGTACCGGAGCTGCGGATGTTGATGGCCGGGTATGTACGCTTCTCGGCAATCTTGCGATCCAGGTGGATTTCCATGTTGCCGGTGCCCTTGAACTCCTCGTAGATAACCTCGTCCATCTTGGAACCAGTGTTGACCAGCGCCGTGGCAAGGATGGTCAGGCTTCCACCTTCTTCCACGTTACGGGCGGCACCGAAGAAGCGCTTGGGTTTTTCCAGGGCATGGGCGTCAACACCACCGGTCAGGACCTTGCCGGAGGACGGGATCACCGTGTTGTAGGCACGAGCCAGACGGGTGATGGAATCCAGCAGGATGACCACGTCCTTCTTGTGCTCTACCAGACGCTTGGCCTTTTCAATCACCATTTCAGCAACCTGCACGTGGCGGGCCGGCGGCTCGTCAAACGTGGAGGCGATGACCTCGCCGCGCACGGTGCGCTGCATCTCGGTCACTTCCTCTGGCCGCTCGTCAATCAGCAGTACCATGACATGGCACTCTGGATTGTTGCGGGTGATGGACTGGGCGATGCTCTGCATCAGCAGTGTCTTACCGGCCTTGGGCGGGGAAACGATAAGCCCGCGCTGGCCTTTACCGATGGGCGCAACCAGGTCCAGGACCCGGGAGGAGAGATCCTCGGTACTGCCGTTACCGGCCTCGAGCATCAGGCGCTCGTCCGGGAACAGCGGCGTGAGGTTCTCGAAGAGAATCTTGTTTCGGGCGTTATCCGGCTTGTCGAAATTGATCTCGCTGACCTTCAACAAGGCAAAGTAGCGCTCACCATCTTTGGGCGGGCGAATCTTGCCTGCGACCGTGTCGCCCGTGCGCAGGTTAAACCGGCGGATCTGACTCGGAGAGACATAGATGTCGTCAGGCCCTGCCAGGTAGGAGGCGTCAGCGGAACGGAGGAAGCCGAAGCCGTCCTGCAGAATTTCCAGTACGCCGTCGCCGTAGATGTCTTCGCCGCTTTTTGCGTGCTTCTTCAGGATTGTGAAGATCACATCCTGTTTGCGCGAACGAGCCAGGTTATCGAGGCCCATCTCTTGCGCAATATCGAGCAATTCGGGCACGGATTTCTGCTTGAGTTCAGTAAGATTCATAGTTTGTTGGATTTTCAGGAATGGAAGTAAACGAGTATTGGAATGACAGGGGTGCCCCTGAACGTATTGATCGTAAAAAACGCTGAACTTGGTGCTGGCCAGTTGGAGCAACCGGTGTAGATGGAGTCCGGAATTAAGGTACTGAAGCCAGAGAGTGGGAACAACCGTTCGCCGGGCAAGAGCGATCATCGGCCACCTGACTGGCGAATGTCAAGTGCACTGCACAAATTAACAGCAATTTCACGCCAAACCGGCCACAACCGGCCGCTGGCGCCTCCCCCTGATGGGTTACTCCCTTCCATTAAAAGCCCGTGATGGCGATACTGGCGTATAACAACTTTTCAACGATTATGGAGCCCATCCATGAGCAGTGTACCCAGTACCGAAATGAAACCCCTGAACGTTGCCCTGCTGACCGTCTCCGATACCCGTGGGCCTGAACAGGACACGTCCGGGCAATTTCTGGAGGACAGCGTGGTCGAAGCCGGCCACAACCTGGTCGCCCGCCGGATCCTGCCGGACGACGTCTATCTGGTGCGGGCCTTGTTGTCCGGCTGGATTGCCGATTCACAGGTGCACGCAGTGATCATTACCGGTGGCACCGGCCTGCTTGAACGAGATAGCACACCGGAGGCGGTAAGGCCTTTGCTCGACAAAACCATCGAAGGCTTTGGTGAGGAATTCCGCCGCCTGTCAGCCGCCGAAATCGGATCATCAACCGTGCAGTCACGGGCGATGGCGGGAATGGCAAACCACACGGTGATCTTCTGCCTGCCCGGCTCGACCGGCGCCTGCCGCACCGGCTGGGAAGGCATTCTCCTCAGTCAGCTGGACAGCCGTCACACACCATGCAATTTCTCGGGGCTGGTCTTGCGCAAACCCGAGAAGCCAATGTCGCGGCTCAACGAAGTCATTGGACAGCGCGCCAAGCGCTGAGGCAGAAGACATCCCGATCGGAGTTAAGACTTGATGGCCAAGCCAAACCTCACGCCCCTGGAAGATGCCCTGGACCACTTGTTGTCGGAAGCACCGGTGGTTGCGCAGATTGAAACCGTCGCACTGGCCGACTCCCTGGGCCGGGTACTTGCCGAAAACCACTATGTGCCGGCCGACGTGCCGCCGGCTGACAACAGTGCGGTGGACGGATACGCCCTGCGCAAACAGGATCTGCATGGAGACCGGCCAATACCGGTCTCGGCCCGGATTCCGGCCGGTGAAGCGCCGAAGCCCCTGGAACCCGGCACCGCTGCGCGCATCTTTACCGGCTCAGAGATTCCCGAGGGCGCCGACTCGGTGGTCATGCAGGAGCGGATTGAGGTGACGGAATCCGGCATTCTTGTACAGGCGGAAGTAGACGAAGGGCAGAATATTCGCCGCCGGGGGCAGGATCTCACCCGGGGCGATCTTGCTCTGGCAAAAGGTACACAGGTACGTCCCAATGAGATGGGACTACTGGCCTCCATGGGCGTTGCCCGGGTTGCCGTCCTGGCGCGGTTGAAAGTCGCCATTCTCTCCACGGGAGATGAGCTGGTGGACCCTGGCTTGCCGCTCGGCCCGGGCCAGATCTACAACAGCAACCGCTTCACCCTGATGGGGTTGCTCACCGAAGCCGGTTGCGAGGTCGTTCTGTGCGAAACACTCAGGGACAAGCGCGAGGCGACCCGCGAAACACTGCAGCGTGCGGCCGAGGCCGCTGACCTGGTTATCACCAGCGGTGGCGTATCCGTGGGCGAAGAGGACCACGTGCGTGCAGTGCTGGAGGAGTCAGGCAGTCTGTCGCTCTGGAAGATGGCCATCAAGCCCGGGAAACCGGTGGCTTTTGGTGCCATCGGGGGGACCCCGGTGCTGGGACTGCCCGGCAACCCGGGGTCTGTGCTGGTCACTTTCCTGATGGTGGGCATGCCCTATATCCGGAAACGCCAGGGGCGCAACCCGAAACCTCTCTCGGGCGAGCGGATACCGGCAGACTTTACCATTGACTCGCCGTCAATACGCCGGGAGTTCGTCCGGGCCCGCAAGGAATCCCGGGGATCCGGGCCGGTGGTGGCCGCCTATCCCAACCAGAGCTCCGGCATCCTGAGCTCTACCTGTTGGGCTGACGGCCTGGCCGTGGTGCCTGAAAACAGCACCGTCAGCCCCGGCGACCTGCTAACCTACTACTCGTTTGCGGAACTGTTGAGCTGACCATGAGTGATAACACGATTACAGTGCGCTTCTTCGCCCGTCTGCGCGAAGACCTGAAAACCGACCAGCTGGCTATCGACGCCAGGCCCGGCCTCACAGCGGGCGATGTACTTGCAGAGCTGGCCAGCCAGGGCGGCCCCTGGGATCAGTTGCAGGGCGACCAGCCGGTTATGATTGCGATCAACCAGGCCATGGCGAAACCGGGCGCTGAGGTGAAAGCCGGCGACGAGCTTGCCTTTTTCCCGCCGGTCACCGGAGGTTGAGATGATTTCGGTCCAGTCTGACGATTTTGATGTGGCCGCTGAATACGCGGCGCTGCGTGACAGTGGCGCCGGCACCGGCGCCATTGCAACGTTTACCGGCCTGGTGCGGGACAGCGGTGACTTGCAGGGCGTTAACGGGCTTTACCTGGAACACTACCCCGGAATGACCGAACAGGTGATCCAGGGGCTCATTGATGACGCCTCGAAGCGCTGGGATGTGCGCAGGGCCCGGGTGATTCACCGGGTAGGCAGGCTGGCGCTGTGCGACCAGATTGTCTTCGTCGGTGTGTGCAGCGCCCACCGTGGAGACGCGTTCGCGGCCTGCGAGTTCATCATGGACGCCCTGAAGACATCCGCTCCGTTCTGGAAAAAGGAAATCACCTCAGATGGAGAGCACTGGGTGGAACAGAAAGAATCCGATCGGGCGCGCTCCGAGGACTGGAAGTAACTGGCCATAAAAAAACCGCCCGTAAGCCTGGGCTCAGGGGCGGTTTCTGGTGACCTGCCTGCAATCAGAGATTGCTGTCCAGGAAAGCCGCCAGCTGGGATTTGGAGAGTGCGCCGACTTTCGTGGCGTCCACGTTGCCGTTCTTGAACAGCATCAGGGTGGGGATACCGCGGATGTTGAACTTCGGCGGGGTCTGCTCGTTCTCGTCAATGTTGAGCTTGCAGACTTTCAGTTTGCCGTCGTATTCGTCGGCAATCTCTTCAAGCACCGGGGCAATCATCTTGCAGGGGCCGCACCACTCTGCCCAGTAGTCCACCAGAACGGGGACGTCGGACTGCAGTACATCCTGCTCAAAAGAAGCGTCGGTTACATTTACGATATTTCCGCTCATTACCTTTTCCTGATTCATGCACTACTGCTGCACATCGGCATGTCCCTTTCAGGGAATGACCAGCCGGGCACAGGTGCTGTTGACTGTCGCTGAAGGCTGTCCGGGTTATACGAACAACCTTTCACCCAAATCACGGTAAGACATACTTTACGCGATTGATCAGCCGGATGTGAAGCGGTAAGAACCGATCCAGGCCTGACCCTCGTCAAATGCGCGGTTTTCCGGTTACTGACAGGCCTGAGGGATTTCGCTTATAGTACCCCGCACGTTCATCTCAAAAGGATTCCGACCACGTGACGGCCGCATCCACCGCCGAAAACGCTGCCGCCTCATCCGAGGTACTCGCAGCCATCGACATGGGCTCGAACAGCTTCCACATGGTGGTTGCCCGACTAGTGCATGGGGAAATCCGGACCCTCGAGAAGATGGGAGAAAAGGTTCAGCTCGGCGCCGGGCTGGACCAATACAACCGGCTCACTGAAGACGCCCAGGAGCGGGCCCTCGCCTGCCTGGGACGCTTCGCTCAACGGCTCAAGGGCATGCCGCCAGAGGCGGTGCAGATTGTCGGCACCAACGCGCTTCGCGTGGCGCGCAATGCCCATCAGTTCATGGCCCGGGCCGAAGAAGCGCTGGGCTATCCGGTAGAGATCATTGCCGGCCGCGAGGAAGCACGCCTGATCTATCTGGGGGTTTCACATACCCTCTCCGACGACATCGGGCGTCGACTGGTTATCGATATTGGCGGTGGCAGCACCGAATTCATCATCGGCCAGCGGTTTGAACCCCAGGAGCTTGAAAGCCTGCACATGGGTTGCGTGTCGTTCCGTAACCGGTATTTCCCGGACGGCAAGATAACCAGGCGGCAGATGGACAAGGCAGTGACCCACGCAGAACAGGAACTGCTCAACATCCGCCAGCATTACCGCTCCGTGGGGTGGCAAAGTGCGGTGGGCTCATCCGGCTCGATCAAAGCCATTGCCAGCGTATTGGCGACCCTGAAGATCACCGACGGCACCATTACCCTCGCCGCCATGCAGGAACTTCGCAAGCGGCTGGTGGACATGGGTAAAACAGAAAAACTGGGAGATCTGGGCGTACGCTCGGACCGCCAGAGCATATTCCCGGCCGGATTTGCCATCCTGATGGGGGCATTCCAATCCCTTGGTATCAAGGACATGGCGTTCGCCGATGGTGCTCTGCGGGAAGGTCTGCTTTACGACATTGTCGGGCGAATCCAGCACGAGGATGTCCGTGAGCGAACCATTTCCGCGCTTCAGGAGCGTTACCACGTTGACCAGGAACATGGCGCTGCCGTTGAGGAAACTGCCGTGGCAGCATGGCGGCAGGTTGCCGACGCCTGGGCCCTGAACACCCCGGCAGATGAAGAAGTACTGCGCTGGGCCTGCCGACTGCATGAGA